>DASWIV010000143.1:0-15117 GCA_036397475.1 bacterium | reverse complement strand
CAGGCAAAAACGCCGGGGTATTTTCAGCGATATGCGACGAAACCTCATTGACGATCATCGACGGCGCGTCCGACTCTGTCATTTTCCTCAACTTTTTGACGAATCGGTTTATCTCACTTAGCTGATTTCTCGCAAGCGCCGATAGATGTTTGAAACTGGACGGTTTCGAAATGATTTTATCAAGTTTCTCATTTTTTCTCTGTGCTTCGAGACGAAGGCGCAGATCGTCAAGTTCCCCAAGGCGCTCCCGAGGAATCCCGATCGCCTTCTCCCAGTCCCACTCACTATCCGCGACAGCGAGTCTCAAAAACGGGGTCGGATCGCCCGGAATTTCCTTTCTGTGCGGATCATTCCCAAGACGCTGGACAGGGATTCCGCTATTTATAAGTTCACGCTCACAATCGTCGGCAAGATTGTGAATCCGGTACAGAACCGCCATATCCCTGTACGCGCATCCCGCTTCAGCCCACGCGCGAAGCTGTTTCGCGACCAGTCGCGATTCCTCGTCCTCATCTTCCATTTCATAAATGGCGACCGGCGGATTCTCCTTGATATTTTTTGCTGCTCTCGGCGGGATCTGGTAATGCCGACGGTTATTCCCGATCAGCGATCCGGCCGCATAGAGAATTTCATTTGAACACCTGTACGACGTACCGAGCGGAATCAGGACACCGTTAAAATCCGATACAAACCGGTCTATATATTCTCCCGATGAGCCCCTGAACCCGTAGATCGTCTGATCCTCATCCCCGACAGCAAACAGGTTCATTCCCTCCCGATATATTTCCTTCACCAGCATATATTGGATCGAATTGATGTCCTGGAATTCGTCGATGAGCAGGTGATCGATCTTACCTGCGATTTCATCTTTGATATCGGTATGCAGGAAAAATAATCGCAATGCATTCAGGAGAATATCATTGAAATCGAGCGCGTTCCTGAGGGTCAGTTCTTCCTGGTACGCGCGAAATAAATCATACACCTGCTCGGTGAATTCCGGATCGACTCTACGATTCCCGACCGGACACGCAATCATGGATTTAACCGAGTCCAGAGTATTTTTGATGTTCCGGACTGGGAAAACTTCCTCGGGAATTCGTTTGCGTCCGAGGATCAACCTGATAAACTGCTCCGACGCTTCATCATCGTAGACAACCGGCTCCCGCGTAAATCCAAGAATTTTATGATGCTCTCTTACAAGCCTGAACGCCCACGAGTGGAATGTCGAGACTGAGATTTCGGATATCCCCGACGGATTCCCGACACCGAATTCTGTCTGTTCACGATTCGATGACGCTATACGCGTGCGCATTTCGGCTGCGGCTCGGTTTGTGTATGTGATGGCTATGATGCGGGATGGGTCTACTCCCTGCGATTCTATGAGATACTGCGCACGTGCTGTCAGGACACGTGTTTTGCCCGTACCCGGTCCGGCGACAACCATGATGGATTTTTCGGGTGACTCAACCGCCTGCTTCTGATTTTCATCAAGCTCCCATCGCATGTGTGGGGATTATACACCATGGCTGGACAAGGGAGATACAGAAGCCCATGCGTAAGCCTGGTCAATGGCTCAGATTCGGGATAAGATCTTGCGTTATTATATATCTCTCTCTTAGAATGTAATCTCACCTGTCAATCAATTCAGAACTGACCTGCAAATAACTAGTGGCCCCATTACACCAGAAGACCTTGCAGATATAGAAAAATTGGAATTAAGTCAATGGGATATTAAATTCGTAGCAGGATTGGAATATTGTGTAAATCATCGCGACCTAGACCTATCCGATAATGAGATAATTGACCTCACTCCACTAAAATCACTTACTAATCTGGAACGGCTGAATTTATACCATAATCAAGTGAGTAACATTTCGGCATTAAGAGATCTTATAAAACTGCGTGAATTATTCTTGTCTCGCAATAACCTTACAGATATCAGCGCAATCAGCGATCTCCATCATTTAGAAATTTTGTATTTAGATAATAATAATATTTTAGACATCAGCCCACTGATGGATAATACGGGTTTCGGTGCAGGGGATTTATTGACCATGTTTTTGAATCCCTTGTCAGAGGATTCCATTGAAAATCTTAGAAAATTAATGGATAGAGGAGTAGAACTAGACGAAACAACACAAAATGCATATTTTTAACATTCGACAGAAATGCTTGAACTTTTGACCATGCTGACGCATGGTCTTCTGAAATATGGATTATTCCCCTACCTGCCACGGTCCCGACCTGATCGGGAAACTCTCATACGTCGGCGAAAATCCCAGCTCCGTAATTACATCCTTATATGTCTCCACTGACAATCCAAATGTCTCTGCCGACGGCGGTTTCGAGACATTCGCCGTGATAAAAATCGTCTTCGTGTCAGGATTAATAACTTCAACATTCAATCCAGTTAATTTCAGTCTGTTGAAATCTCCGAACAGTTTCGACATCACCACCGTATCGCCAGCGGAAAAATCCTCGCTCCCATCGGTATCCTCCCACACCGATACTGAATCGATATAACTATTATCAATTGATCCGAAAGCACTGACATTTATCTGGTCCACAATCGACTGATTGAAAACATTGAATGTCAGTTTGATCAACGGTATATCTGTCCCGCCGTTGATAATATCTCCGGGATCGATCGACGTCCCTGTCGCATCTATCTCACGCCCGTTTCTGAACGAAAGATCGTAAAGCGACGAGTCCCCCTCATTTCTTGTATACACTTTCAAATAATATGTCTGATTTTTTCTCGCGCCGATTGTTATGAATTCGGTATTTGAAAACGGATCATTATCTGTCGCGGCTTCCGCTATCATATCCGTCATCCCGGCATCCGAATAAACAGCCATATCGAGATCTTCACCCCAGTTGGTGATGTAAAGTAGGATCTCCAGCGGACCATTTTCTGTTGCGGTTATCGAGTAATAATCTTCAGTATCTAAAAATGAACTGCCGGGGACATCATGAAGTGTGTCGTTGTACATACTCTCGGGCATATCGACCGGCACAAATCCATTGCCATCTTCCAGATCCTCGTACCTTTCAGATCCGTAGATCGCCCTGATTATATTGACCCTTCCAAATCCCGACTGGTTGTCCCAGCCGACTGCCATTATGTCATCGGCGGTATTCTTGAGCCTCAATCTCAGCCATTCTGCGCTCATTGTGGGATAGTAAGATTTCAGGAGCGCCATATTTCCAGCGGTGAACGGGCATGCGCACGACGTCCCGCCAAAGAAGAAATCGCCAGAACCGTCCCAGTACGAATCGTAATGCTCGCCATAGGTGGTGGTGTATTTGTCTCCCCAGCCTGAGATCTCTACATTGTCGCCATACGTCGATCCCCATGAATATCCTATCGCAGGTGAAACTCTCTGCTCCGGGACTCGTGAATTCCCGCTCGAAAATGCCACGCAGGCTGCGATGGTCATGCACGCGTCGTAGCCCGACGGATAATGATTCTGCGTGTTATTACTGTTACCCGCAGATGCCAATAGAAGCACACCATGGCCGCTGTCGTAGGCTGCGTCGCACGCATCCTTGAGTCCCTGCGAAAATGATCCCGTGCCAAATGACATTGATACGATATCCGGCTGATTGGCATAAACATAACCAAGTGCCGCGATCGCGCTGTCGATGAAAAGCTGCTGGTCCCACGCGAGATACAGCTTGACCATCATTACCTTGACTCCCGGCGCGACACCGCTTAATCCTCTTTCATTGTCCTGCTCGGCGGCAACAACCCCCGAACACGCTGATCCATGAAATGACGCGAACCATCCTGTATCGAACGGGTCGTTGTTGCCTTCGTCGAAATCCCACCCGCGCCAGTCGTCTATCCATCCGTTGTTATCGTCGTCGATGCCATTGTTCGGATCCTCATCTTCGTTGACCCAGACCTGGTTGGCGAGGTCTTCGTGGGTATAGTTAATTCCCGTGTCCAGAACCGCGACAACAATATCAGGATCGCCCTTGGTTTCATCCCAGACAATAGCGGCACCAGATTTCGCTGGCCCCCACTGGTCGTATACGCTGTCCCTAGGATCGTCACCAGCATCGTTTCTTTCCCACATGGGATCGTTCGGGACATACGGGGCGCCGTCAAATTCCATTTTGTAATTTGGCTCGGCGTAGCGGACTTCGGGAATATTTTTCAGTCGGTAAATGGTGTCGAGGACATTTTCATTTTTCCCTGTCCGGACCTTGTATACCGTATCCCACGGCATGTCGAGGACCTTGATCAGCGTCAGGTTTTCAGCCTCCAGGAATGCCCTGCCCTCGTCGCCGGAGATTTTTTCATTGAGGGAAATGAGTATTTCACCCGGTGCCCACTCTCCGTCGCCGTTGTCGTAATCCGACGAATCTATCCCTGCATTTTCATCGGAGATGGGGTCGGTTGCCGCATTGACAGTATTCAGGGGATTACTGTCACCAGTGACATCGGGAGCGACCGATCCTCCTCCGGATGAGCATCCGGCAAGCAATACGATTAATGCGGCCATCAAAATCCGGAGGTATGTGATGGAATTTTGGGTACAGATTATTTTGTTCAACGCAGGCCTCGGATGAATAATTCGTTAAATTTGTTACCAGCATTAAATAATACTACATAAACATTATTAATCAAGAAAGCCAGCCCATCATTCCGTAGAATCCGTCCATCACTGCCTGGAAATCGAGTCGCATCACCAGTGCGAAGAACGGATAGGCAAGCGCCAGTATGAGCATGCCAAGAAGGCTTTTTAGAGGCAGTCCAACTATAAAAACATTCATCTGCGGGACAGTTTTCGCGACAATTCCTAACGCCACATCCACAAGGAAAATTGCCCCGACTACAGGCATCGAGATCTTCAAGCCAAGCCAGAACATCTGAGTGAATATTCCAACCATCCACGAAACCGATTCCTGGTCAACAGAAAAAGATCCCGGAGGCGCGAGTATCAGGCTGTCCGAAAGTCCTTTAATTAACACGTGGTGCGCGTCCATAGCCAGGAAATAAAGCAGGGCGAATAAAAATAGGAATTGTCCGATTATGGATACCTGGTTATTGGAGACGGGATCCAGGACATTAGCCACAGCAAAGCCCATCTGGTAGCCCATCAGCATTCCGCCAAGCTGAACGCCCGCAAAAACAAGGCTGACAGCGTAGCCAAGAGTCAGACCGAACGCGACTTCCGCGGCAACAAGAACGAGAAGCGCAAGTACACTCGACGGGGTATCGATCGGAAGCGGTCCATGGGTAACATTGAGCATCATGCTTATGATCGAGGCAAGGCCTATCTTTCCGGCTGTGGGAACTCCTGTCCCGCCAAATACCGGTGCGGTGATGAAAAACGCGGACATGCGCACAAGAACCACCAGGAATCCGATGAAATAAAGCTCCAGTATTGAAAAGATGTCGGGCATGCTCAAATTATCCCCACGCGCGGAGACTCAATATTAATTTCGATTAAGGGGAAGGTAAGGTGAACTTATTACGATCGGGTTAATACAGTTGGTACTCCCGAACACCTGCTCGTTCGCTCAGGTGATATAACCTATTTCCAAACGTACCCGTATGTTCCACTGAATCCGGCAGATAAATTGTTGGTAATTTCAAAGTCGAACAGCGCTTCACCTACCACCAGTGGATTGTTAATATCAGATACGTCGCAAACCCACATCCCATTTTTTCCAATGGAATAGCAGTAATTACCATTAAGATGAACTATGTCCGGCAGATTAAACAGGTGGCTTTGAGTGATATCTGTCATGCCAGTCGGAATGACGTTAACAGGCTCGCCGTTAACTTCCAGCAGATAATCAGTCAGCTCACCGGGAGTTAAGGTCTCCACTTTTATATTTAAGTCGGATGACGGAAATTCCAAACTATCGAATGAAACAGATGCAAATCCATCAACTATCTGCTCACTTGTAAGGATCTCCAACCATCCACTCAAGAGAGTGATATATGCCTCTGTCCCATCCGCATTCAACAGGCGGGTTTCGTCCAGATCCGAGAAAATTTATGGTCCAAGATTCACTGATCCTGGAGTAATTAATATGCCATTGACATCGAAGCCCGATAAACCTGGCATTGATGAACAAGGATGCTTGAGAGTAATGTCAAAAACAAACAGGCCATTCTGGGGATCAGCCTGGCCGGGTACAGCGGCGACTGTCACTCCCATAGTCGAATTCAACACACCAGTTATGTTCAGGTGAAGGTCGGAATTCCTGAGTGGGGTCATCTCCCCTTAGGCGGATTCGCCATCGATTATAAACTCGTAAAATCCGAGCAACTGATGATTCTGCGCGCTATTGGAATTATCGGATGCTATTGAATATTTATTGTCTGCGCTAAGTGTTACCGGGTTGGATGAACATCCAATCAATATCCCTGCCAGCAAAAAAGCAGCCGTGACCCCAATAGCTTTCATGTATTAATCTCCACAGCCCAAATATTTAACCTGCATTAAATTATATAACATATACTACAGTAACTAAAGAGTTAATGCAAGTACTGTACATTCTAATATTAATTCATTTATTCATCAGACTATTCCCCCTCGCACCAGGTCACAAAAAAATCCCTTTGCAGGGATTTGCGGGAAAGCGGAATAAAAAAATGGAAAATCAGTACGCCGAGGGTGGCGCTAGGCGTTTCACCTTGGTTGCCTGCATTCCATTTGCCGTTTCGATCATGTCGAACTCGACCTGCTCATTCTCCACGAGGACCCTGAATCCATCCCCATCAATCGCGGAGTAGTGGACAAAAACATCGGACTCGTTATCCCTCTGGATAAATCCGTAGCCCTTTTCCTTATCGAACCATTTTACTTTACCGATTTGCATATGACGGAACCTCCACATCCCGTATTTTTGCCGGCCATGCGATGGTGTTACACCTCACGGACAGCTGTTGTGAGGAGAAATTGGGTATGCCGATTTAAGGTGGAATTGTTATTCGCTATTGCCCTAAATCCGTCCCGGTTCCTCAGATACACACTAAATTTATCATCACTTAGTGCGGTTTTCAAGGCTATTTAACCGTATTATCGTCAATAACAGGACTAAAGTTCAGACGTTAAGAGTCCCGCTCGTCTCCCATCAGCAGTTTCATCATTTCTATCCTCGATTCATCGGGGGTCACACGGATGGTTCGCTCCCTCCGGAAGTTCACCTTTCCCAGGCCTGCACCTGAAATCGGAGTTACATATTTCGCCCTTGTGTAATCGACCGGAACATTCGAACCATCTTTCGCTTTTGAATGAAAAACCGCTACCATAGCCGCTTCCCTGAGAGTCGTATCGGGAATTTCCCTGCTCGCCGCCAGTATATACACATGGCTGCCCGGTATGTCCCTTACATGCAGCCACATATCATCCGGACGCGCCATCCGTCTCAGCGCGTCATTCGATTTATCGCTTGTGCCCGCAACTATTACAAAGCCGTCGTTTGATCGATATCTCTTACCGACCACTTTTCCCGATTTAGCCTGCCTGTTTTTATTCTTTCCGGATTTATCGGCATCGAAAAACCCCGCTTCATCGGGCTCGATCAATCCCATGTAAATGCACTCGTCTGTAACATCCCTGAGTCCGGCGAGGTCGCCAGATCCATCCAGGCGGGCAATCAGATCGTCGAGTTCCACAAGTTCGGCATTCACGGCCTTCAGACGGTTACCCGCGATATCATTTGTCCGTTTCAGTTTCCGGTAGCGCTGGTACAGTTTGTTCGCCTGCTGATTGAGCGGGATCTCAGGTTCCACTTCAAGCATTATGATATTCCCGGGATTTTCCCAGTCGTCGACTTCGAGCGATTTCGATCCCGCAGTATGCCTGTACATATTCGCGATGATCATATCGGCTTTTTTACGGTACTTATCGGAATTCGACGCTTTCTCCAGATCTTTTTCAAGCGCCGACCGCATGGATTTCAACCGCTTGTACCTCTTGTCGATCAGACGATGAATCCTGCTGAAGGAAAGATTGAATTTCTCATTTGCAATCGCAGCGTTGAAATCATTTATCAGAACCTGTATGTAATCAGATGGCAGACTTCCATCGAGCGGAATTCCGGAGTCGACTTTATGAAACGAATCGTTAAACGATCTATGAAGTTTTTCCCTTGATTCCCGGTCCAGCCCGGAAAATATCGCGTCCGTCGGAATCTCCGCGCCTCCACATACAACTTCGGACCATCCCGGACTCATCCCCGAAAATGTTTCAAGTATTTTGTCCGCTATATTTTCATCAGGATTCGCGGAATCGAGAAAGGCATTCCACTCATCTTCATCAAGAATTTTCGCCGGGACACGGTCCTGGCGTGGAGGATAAATATACTTTTTACCCGGACGAATCTCCCTTATCCGGCTCTGGTACGAATGGACCGGTTTATGAGATTCGACTATTTTCTCTTCCTCATCAACAAGGATCAGATTAGAGTATTTCCCCATCAATTCTGCGATCAGCCTGTACGATTTAAACTTCCCTGAATAATCCTTTTTCTCGAAAGCAAACTCAATTATTCTTTCGAGGTCAAGACATTCCACCGACACAACCTTTGCTCCGACAAGATGATGGTCCAGTAATTCGGCGAAGTGCGAATCGTGTCCGGACCTGGGTACGTCATTCTGCCACGGGAGGATCCGGAAAGTGGTGGGGTTAACCGAGATAATCCACTCAAAATACAGGTTTTCATCTGCCTTCTGATTTGCCCTGTCAAACTGGAAAAGATACTCATCCGGGGAGATCGCGACAATTTTCCGCAGCCTTGAATCCGTGAGCGAGTGCCTGGCGGCTGTCCCGACAACCGTCAGCATTGGATAATCGAATTTGATCTTTCGCTCGGACATATGAGTCAAAATTTCCCGGATGGAATATTCACCCGATTACTAATATACTTCGAGTATAATAATCCGAACAATATCAGAACACACTTTTATGAGGGATAAATAAAATGGAATTCAAGGGACCTGCACTGACAGTCGACGCGATCATCGCATGGGAGGACGGGCGGATTGTCCTCATCAGGCGCGGAAACGAGCCGTTCAAGGGAGCGTGGGCGCTTCCGGGCGGATTTGTCGATATGGGCGAAACTATAGAGGAAGCAATTATACGGGAGGTTAAGGAAGAGTGCGGGATAGATATCGAGCTAGTGGGAATCCACGGTGTTTACTCGGCGCCGGGACGCGATCCACGTGGCCATACCGTAAGTGTCGTCTATACGGCATTCTACCGTGGCGGCGAACTTGCCGGCGGCGACGATGCTGCGCAGGCGAAATTATTCGAGCGAGAAGAACTCCCCGAAATGGATTTCGCGTTTGATCATAAGGAGATACTTGCCCACGGCGGGTGGATTTGAGGTGCGATATTTTGTAACCCATGGTTTATCCATGGGTGCTGACGAGCCTAGACTTCGGCACCCCATGTTTTATACATGGGATAAAAAAATTCCCCATTTCTGGGGACTTTTCAATCGCTCGAATTTCAACGCACTTTACGAAACTTCGCCCGACTGGTCTAACCATAAATTCGGTCCGTCGGGGATATAACTCGCGCCGTTGAATTTTATCCGTCCGGTGCCGGTATCCTGTCCCGGATCGACATCGTCGGCTAAAAATTTGAAATCGTGCCGTGGAATACTGATGGTGAAGAGCGATTCCCGTCCGAGTACATTCGAGTACCCCGACCAGTCGCCCTCGAGCGTAAAGGCTCCGTCAGTTTCCTTGCTGAGTTTAACGTCGGATAGAAAACCTATACAGTTCCCATCGACAAAAACTTCAGCCATCCTTATAGGTGGAATCCTGAACTCCCCTTTCATAGTAGCAAAATTATAACCCGGATCGCGAAAATCAACAAGGAAAATCTATCCGAGAGGCTCCGGGCTTTCCTCCTCTGTTTCCGAAAATTCCTCTCTATCTAATGTCGTAAATGTATTTACCACTCTGACCTCGTCGCCGTCATTTAAATATCCCGCTCCCCTTATGACGACATGTTCGCCGGGTTCGATACCTTCCGGGATCGCGACAAATTCCCCAGCCACAAGGGCTGGCGTAACGTTACGCGATTCAACGGTCCCATCCAACTCGATAAACACTTTGAAATTTTCCCCGGACGGGACCAGTGCATAGAGTGGGATCACTATCCCATCCTCTACCTTTTCAATCTCCAGATCGGTCCTTGCGATCATTCCAGCCCTGAGCCTGCCATCCATATTTTCAATCTGGATATCCACAGGGTAGGTCCCGGTCATCTCGTTTGAAACCACACCGATACGTGTCACGGCCCCCTCGAAAGAATCGCCCGGATACGCATCGACAGTAACCTGCACATTATCCCCCTGCCCGATAAACCGGACCTGCCTGTCGCCTACCCCGATGGTCAATTCAACATACTGATTGTTTACGATCCTGAATACTCTCGCACCGGGAGGGACATATTCTCCTGTCTCAAACCAGACATCGGTGATTATCCCGTCGATCGGAGTTTTTATATTTGTATTATTGAGTTGATCATTTGCCAGAGCTACTTGTGCCCTGGCGGACTCGACAGCGCTTTCAGCCCTCGAAATATCCTCGACCCGTCCGCCTTCCAAAGCCTGATCATAAGCTTCCTGTGCGCTGTCACGTCTTGACCGGGCTGCTTCAAAATTAGAGTAAGCCGCGTCCTTCTCGGCTCCGGACATCGCGCCTTCATCATAGAGGTTTTGAGCCCTTGTCCAAGCTGACTCCGCGGTTTCAAACGCGACAATCGCCGCATCCAGGATCGATTTGAGCTGCGCGAGCTCCCCTTCCCTTACGGGATTTTCTGTGATCTGTAATCCGGATTGAGCCGCGCTTAGAGCTGCCGACGCCGCGTTGTAATTCAGGCGGGCCTGTACGTCGTCAAGTTTAACGATAGTCTCGCCGGCTGGAACATAGTCGCCTTCAAGGTAATTTACGGATTTGACCGATCCGTTGATCTCGGCGCTGATTGTTACATCGCTCTGTGCCTCAAGACTTCCCGAATACTCCAGTTCGCGCGATAAGTATGTCCTGTACGCGGCAAGCACTTCAACCGCGACTGTTTCATCGTCAAGCGACACAATCTCCTCAACCTGCCCATTTTCTGGCTTGTTGCATGACGAGAAAATGGCAATCGCAAGTAGCAGGGATAAAACGAACAAGTTTTTCACTCTAAAAACAGACATATGGAATTATCGGAAATTATTCCGGAAGATCGTACGGGAATACACTGGTCCAGTTTCCCGGGCGCTTTTCAGGATGCAGGCCTGAATCGAGCCATTCAAGCCATCGGGTAATTTCATCTTTGATGTTTCTTAGATCTTTTCCCGGAATATCAGGCCACACGACTCCACCGTATGAAAATCTGTCCCGCGAGTACGGCACCTGGCTTTTTTTGTAGAACCACGCGACCAGTATTTCATTTTTCGGATGGTACAACTTCAGCCGGCAGCGATTCGGATGTCCCTTCACGATTGTATGAGAATTATAGTCGAGCCCCGCGGAATCGGGATTCACGCTGTACTCGCCTTCCGACGCGGCAATAACTTCGTGTATGGCAAGAATTTCAGGACGCTCTGTCTCCTCCCCGATCTTATTCTCAACTTTTTCGTCGTGCAGATTATTAATCATGTAACGTCACCATTATCCCGCATCAGCAGGAGTCTCCAAGTCGGCGGAGTGGGAGTTTAACATAGAGGATTTGATCGCTCAACATGGTACAGGAATAAAATTTTACTGCATGCTTGCCCGTATCTCGTTCGCAATTCCCTCAAGCACTTTAAGATCTGCCTGCTGTCCGCCATGCACAAGGCCGCCTTCATTGCGGAACCTGGGATACAGCTTCAGGTGAGCGTGATTTATTTCAAGTCCTTCACCGACAATCATTGTCCGTTCAGCGCCAAGAGCGCCTTCGAGAAGTGTGGCGGTTACCTTTGCCGCTCCGAACAAGTCCATGTAAACGTCTACCGGCAGCGCGAACAGTGAGGAAGGTACATGGACTTTCGGAATAACGACAGTCTGGGCTTTTCGCGCGGGGAAAATATCCAGAAATGCCAGGTGCTTTTCATCTTCCCAGATTATAAATGCCGGAATTTCCCTCGCTACAATTTTGCAGAAAATGCAATCAGGGTCCTGAGCCATTTCTCATTACCTCTCGCCAGTATGCGAATTAAATAGAACTTATATGGAGATAATAATGATAAAATAAGCGATAGACCAATTTTTTCGCCGATTAAAGATTATGGACAAAAAAAATTATCATCCCTTTCTGCCTGTCCTGCTGAGAGTCCTCGCTATTGTGCTTTTCTTTTACTGGGGCCTGTCGCACCTGATAAAGCCGGAATTTTATCTCACAACCCTGATGGGAATAACCCAGTTCGATCCTCATGACGGCTACGATATGTTCTCAACCAATCTGCTGGGAATAATGAACATCGCGGTATCGTATGCGATGTGGCGGGCGGCTGAGGACCCATGGAAATTCCGTCCGATAATCGACATGGTGATCATGGTGTGTATCGGTACGGTGATAATTTTCGTTGTAAGCTTAACCGGCCGCGGAATTTCTTCCCGTGAATGGATTAATGTCGGGCTGATAGCTGTGACAACAATCATTTTATTTATACTGTATCCAAAAAATCCCAATACAAAGGCCTAATGATATAATCCGCCCCTATGTGGAAATCGCGTAACCGAAATCTCCTCCAGATATTCCTTATCTCACTTGTTTTCGCAGGTGTTCTGACCGCGGGATTTTTTTACACCAATCCCGCACTTGCATCGGGAGGAAGCGATTCATCCAATGGCACAGGATTGGAAGCCGATTCAGGCAACGGAATCGAAATAGACGGCCAGGTTATCGATCAAGCTGAACTCGAAGTCTGGCTCGCGCGAAGTATCCTCCACGACCTCGAGCCTGTCATAAGAACTTTCGTCATTCTGCTTATCATCATTTTCATAATGGCGGTGATCGCGGAACGCCTGAAGCTTCCATACACCATTGTCCTGGTCCTGGCAGGATTGGTCGGTGGTTGGCTTCCGGCATTGAAAGGAGTCGAGCTAAGCCACGACCTGGTGTTTTTCCTTTTCCTTCCACCATTGTTATTCGAAGGCGCAATACACCTTAAACTGAGTCATCTCAGGGAAAATCTGAAGCCGATTTTGGTCCTTGCTACCATTGGAGTTGCTATCGCGATCGTGCTGACCGGATGGCTCGTACACCTGGGTACCGGAATCCCGATAATCCTCTGCCTTTTGTTCGGATCGCTGATATCCGCAACCGATCCTGTAAGTGTTTTATCGATCGTGAAAAAAATAGGTGCTCCGAAAAGACTTGCGACAATCCTGGAAGGCGAGTCTCTCTTCAATGACGGCACCGCTGTTGTCTTCTTTACAATAATTCACACAATTGCTGTAGGAAACCTTGGCGCATCGGCAAGTAATCCGATCGCCATCGCGTGGACATTCATTCAAATGGTCGCGATCGGCGGCGGTATCGGTTTCGCATTCGGTTACATCGCGAGCCACATAACAAAACGAATCAACGACCATCTTATAGAAATTACACTTTCGACAATTGTCGCGTTCAGTACATTTCTGGTTGCTGAGCATTTCCACGCCAGTGGGGTTATTGCTGTAGTTACTGCAGGTATCACGATTGGAAACCTCGGATTTGAAATAGGCATGAGTCCGACTACACGCCTCTCCATGAATTCATTCTGGGAGTACCTTGCGTTCCTGATCAATTCACTGGTATTTTTACTTGTGGGAATTCAGGTCAAGGTCGATGATCTTGTGAATTATCTGCCGCCGGTAGGAATCGCTATTGTCGCGGTTCTCATAAGCAGAGCAGTCGCCATTTACATCCTCGTTCCTATAATTTCAAGATTCGATAAACCGATTCCGCCAGCCTTCAGCCACGTCTTCATCTGGGGCGGACTTCGAGGGGCACTTTCCATGGCGCTCGCGCTATCACTTTCACCGCAAATCGACTTTTCCTACCGCATAGAAATACTCGAGATGACATTCGGTGTGGCAGTCTTCTCCCTTCTCATTCAGGGACTCACTGTTGGCGGATTAGTAAATAAATTGAAACTTAACACGCATGATCCCGGGCAGAAGGATGTCGAACTGGCGGTAGGACGGTTATCGATGTACTACGGTGCCCTTGAGGAACTTGCGCGGCTGCATCAATCGAGAGAAATACTTCCCGAAGTCGAGTTGCGCCTGCGTCAGGAACTGAAGGCTAAGATAACTGAATGGGAAACTGAAGTAGAAAAAATTCAGGAACAACATGGTTCACTAGTTGCATCGCAGACTTCCAACGTGCGCAAGGAGATCCTCAAAGCAGCCAAGAGCGACCTTTTAAGCCTCAAGCAGGCGGGAACAATCGGAGAAAATACCTTCAAGCAATTACAGACCGAACTTGATGCAGAGATGGACAAGATCAAGATGATGGGTGAAGAATGATCAGCTTTTCACCATACTCAAAAGCATCTTGAATCTTGTCTCCGCTTTCACCGCATGTGGTTCATTCGCAGGCATGATTATCATCTGTCCCGCTTTCAGGCGATACTCTACTTCCGAAATAACTATCAATCCCTCCCCATCGACCACCTGGACCATCGCGTCGAACGGCGCTGAATGGGTGGATAGTTCCTGCCCTTTATCAAACGCGAAAATTGTGATTGTCCCTGTGGGCTTTTTGATCAGGGTCCTCGATACAATAGCCCCGTCCTGGTAATCAATCAGCTCGGGTGGGTCAAAAATTATCGATGTGATTTTTTCTCCATTGTCAGTCATGATGAATATTCCTTTTTCATTTCATGCACAAGTTTATTACACGTAGCATACACAAACGTAGCGTAAGCGAAGTTTGTGTGTGTTATTTCCCCCAGTTTCACTGACAACCAAGGTTGTCAATGCTACCGGATTCTTCTTCGTAGCATACACAAACGCAGCGTAAGCGAAGTTTGTGTGTGTTATTTATCCCAGTTACACTGACAACCAAGGTTGTCAATGCTACCGGATTCTTCTTCGTAGCATACACAAACGCAGCGAAAGCGAAGTTTGTGTGTGTTATTTCCCCCAGTTACACTGACAACCAAGGTTGTCAATGCTAC
>DASWIV010000142.1:0-14063 GCA_036397475.1 bacterium | reverse complement strand
CGATCAGCAAGGCTAAGACAAGCCCTGAAATAAAGAAGAAAAACTTGACCACCCTTCTATCCATGGGCGGTATTTTATCACAATGATGGGATTAAAATTAATTAAGCCGCGACTTCTTCGGTTTCTTTCTTTTCTGTCTTTCCGGCGAGAATCGCGGCACCGATTGCCCCGGCAAATTCGGCGTCATGGTCCACATTCAGATTGACACCCATTATGTCCTCGATCGCTTTGATCATCCCGGGATTTCGCGCTACCCCACCTGTGAGGGTAACTCCGCTGTTTTCATCCCAGACCTGCTTCAGAAGTCCTACGAGCCGCTCGGCAAGAGCGTCGTATATCCCACGAAGAATATCCGCAGGCTTTACTTCCCTGCTTATGAGATTCAAAAGTTCGTTCTCGGCAAGGACCGAACAATTGCTGGGGACCGGCTGTGGATCCTTTGAGAAAAGCGCCAGTTGCCCTATCTCATCCAGGGGAATTTCAAGCGTTTTCGCCACACGTTCAAGATATCTTCCAACACCTGTTGAGCACTCATCGTTCATCCTGAACTGGTGTACCTGTCCATTTTCATCCAGGCGTATGGCGGCGTGGGTCAGGGCCGAGACAACAAGGACATTCTTTGTCCCCGGGAACGATCTCCATGCCCCCGCGGCGTGGGCGCCGATCGTCGTGAACTGGGTTCCTTCGGTTATTACTTTTCTCGCGTAACCAGTCGACGCAATCGCCTGCAGGCTGTCTTTTTTGATTCCTGCGGATTTCAGCGCTTCTTCCATTGCTTGTTCAGCGGATTCAGCGGGCTTGTATCCCGTAAGTCCCTTGCCGCGTCCGGCGACACGTTCGCTATCTTCCAGAACGATCGCTTTTGTCGATCTCGCTCCTATATCAAGTCCACAAGTGTACATATCTTATTACCAGCCTCCAGGCGTGTATTCGGCTTTTTCCAGCGCGATCAGCGCTGCTCCGTGCGCCCCGATGTATACCCCGTCCACTCCACAGTTTATGTGTACTCCCAGTTTTTCTTCCAGCGCTTTAACCATTCCGCGATTGGCGGTGACACCTCCCGACAATGTCACCTCTTCTTCAATTCCGATTCTCCTTACAAGGCTCGACGCCCTGTCGGCTACCGTGGCGAAGATACCGGCAATTATGTCCTCGACATCCTGCCCCTTCTCCAGGTAATTGATGATCTCGACCTCACCGGTAACTGAACATACATTCGCCATCTCGAGTTTCTTGTCCGCCTTCAGCGACAATTCACCAATATTGGAAAGCGACAAATTTAGCAGATCCGCGACGGACTCGATGAACCGTCCGTTACCAGCGTCGCACTTGTCGTTTATGCAGAAATCGAGGACCTCGCCATGCTCGTTTATGCGAATGGCTACAGTATCCTGCCCACCTATATCGAGAATGGTCCTGGTCTCGGGATATCGAAAAATTGCTCCTCTTGCGTGGCAGGTCGTTCCGGTGGCTTGCGAATGTGAAAATGGAATGTTGCTGCGACCGAAACCTGTTCCGAGGATATAAGTGACGTCGTACTCATGGCACTGTGCCTCACGGCAGGCTTCCAGAAAAGCGTGCCTGGCAGCCCTTGAGAGATTAGCGCCCGAATTAACCCGTCCACGTCCCTGGACGACCCGGTTGCCGTCGATAATTACCGCTTTTGTCGCGGTGCTTCCAACATCTATTCCGCATGCTAACATATCGTTATATCAACCTGTACTTTTCATTCTGAGATTTCGGCTTGCTACAGATTCCATGAAAGTATCTACCCTCTCACGTATCTGCGAGTTCGAGAAAAACCTTGGGTCCGCGATATCGCTATCCAGGAAAAGCACTGGTATCGATGTCTGCGACGCGAAGTAATTTCTTGAATCCAGCATGCCGATCGAGTACGGTTTACAGCTTTTGACCGAATGGAACACTATACCATCAGCGTCAAATTCTTTTGCAAGTTTATGGATAAAATTCCGTCTTTTTTCAATGTTCCAGTTGAAATATGACCTGGATGCCAGGTCGACAAGGAAATCGAACGGCTGAGACGCATCCGTTTCCATACCTTCATAATCGCATGTTACACGTGAATATGTTCCAGCCACTCCGACAGCGCCATGCTTATGGAACATCTCGCGGAATTCTTTCAGCGATGGCCATGGCGGCGGACCGTCGAATACCAGCCTGAAGTTTTCGTCTCCGAATGGGCTTCTGCCCTCCGATGCCCTCTTTTCTATTCCCTCTATTGTCTCCCTGTAATAGTCCACACAGTCCACCGTACCGCGCGAAACCGTGATGGGTCCCATGAACGAAGTTATCTCGAAATATCCGTCGACCGGGGTCGGCCTTGCCTTCGGAATATCGAGAAGTTTGAGATAGAGGTCGATTGCATCCCGGGTATGCCCGAGCGACTCTATGAGGATATCGATATCAAATTTTTTACCGGACACTTCCTCGAGGACCTTGATCAGGTCCTCAATCTGCCCGGCGATATATTTTTTATCCGACGCGTTCAATTCCTCGTTGCGAGTGTAAGGTATGTCAAGCATAACCAGAGGACAGCCGTACATTCTAGCGAGCGATTCGAACCACTTCGCGTACGTGAAGCATCCTGTCTGGTTCAACACCAGCAGGTCCGGTGGAGGGATTGTCCCGAATGGAGATTTGCCTTTCGCCGGTCCTCCCATCAGTCCCATGTCGTTACGGACGTAGCCACAGATATCCTGGTCGAATCCGAGCGTGTCGCCGTGGTGAATGTATTCAATGGATAATTTCTTGACGGCACTGTGAATCGAATTCATTTCGGGGAAAACCACGTGGAATCCGAATGCATGCAGAAGTTCGTGAATCGACCCGGGCTGGAAGTGATAGACGACCTTCCTGTCAACCCCGTTCGCCTGATCGCCCTGTGCGTACCATTTCCCGATAATCTGGCGGGATTTGTCCAGCAGGGGGCTGTTGAGCTTTAAATTGCCATGCATAATTCTAATTTCCTCCCCCTGAGTTTGAGTTGATGAGTGGCGATGGTTCCCTGGCTTCAAGAAAAGTCTCGAACTGCGATTCTATCATTGAAAAATCGCTCATGTTCTCTTCATACTCAATCGTGATGTAAGGAATTTTTTGTTCCTTGCAGATCCTCTGTATCCATGTAAAGTCAGCTTTCGCCGGATGGCAGAATTTTGCGGGTGACAGCAGGATGGCGTCAGCGCAGTTTTTCCCGAATTCCGTCCTGATGAATTCCTCGAGTTCATCGGGTGCGTGATGGGCAACCGATGACATAACCGAGTTTTTAAGGTAATGACCCGTCAGATTTTCAATCGGATCTCCATCGGTGGGAATTAAGGATTCAAACCATCGCTGACCAAGTAACAGATCGTCCCACACGATCGCGAATCCCAGATTTTCTATGGTCTTCAACAATTCCATTGGCGGACGAGCGCAGAACGCTCCGATCATCATCAGCCTGTATGCCGGTTCGGATTTCATCTCTTCCAGCGGCTTCAATACTTCCTGTTTTAATAGTGACGCGAATTCCTCGGGTGTTTTTAACAGGCCTATCTGCCGGATCGAATAAAGATTACTCGCGGAATATTGGGCAGGGGACTTGCATCGTCGCCCGTTCAGTACTTCGATCCTCTTCCGGATGTCGTTGTACATTTTTATCGATTCATTGATCGACTCATCTGATATTTTCGAACTCGATATTTCTTCCAGGAATTCCCTGAACCGGATAAATTCAGTCTGGAGGAATTCCCTTGAATGCGGCGATTTCAGATTCTGGGGAAAGTTAAAGTAAAAAACCGGACATTCCGGGCGTTGTCGCGCCCAGATCCCGCTATGCCCTCGCGCGATCTCACAAATTGAGGGAAAAACTATCCCGTCGAGCGAATCCAGCGCTCCATCCAGGTTTAATTCCAGCGTGCTGCGCCCGATAGAGCAGATGAAGCCTTCCAGGGAGCCGCGAGAATGATCGTAGTGGATTCCCTGGCCCGCGCCTGCGATTGTCGCGGGAAGTATTCCAGCTGCGTGAACAAGCTCCACGGGAGTGTACAGGGGATAACACCCTATAATCTTACCGCCCGGATTTTTTTCTTTCCATGATGATAATTCGCGATACGATCCCGGAAGGACTTCTCCTCCAGGATAATACTCTACTTCGGTATCTGACATTTAAATCCCCCAGTTACAGTTAAGTACTGAGTTATGTGAACTACCGTGGATTGCCACGAATATACGCTATTTTCACCTGTCCGACTTCGCCTCTTTTTTCACAAGGCGCTTCCAATGCTGTTTAATAGCAGGAATAATCATGCCTGTCAAGTTTAATTTAACTAAAATTTTTACAACCGTTAACATCTGATGCCCGGTCCGGGGGATAAAATTTACAGGGGGATATTGTACAGCCAAAAATTATTGTATATTTAGCCCATGAAGTCACGATTTACCCTCTCAATTTTTGTTATCGCTTTATTAGCAGGGGCCATAGGATGCGGTGGAGGATCGGGTCCTACTGCACCGGGACCTAATCCCGGCGGACTCCCTGTCGAAAACTATTCATTGCTGTTCGACGGAAAAACCAGCCGCTGGCCATCGACTGCGTTCCCGCTGACCGTATACGTCGATCCTCCACCCGCCGAGGCGGGCAGCCACGCGCAGGCGATGATCGATGGAGCTAAACTCGGAATCGATACGTGGGACAACGTCATACCGGGGATTCCGGACGTCTTTAACTATGTCGAGTTCGAGGAATTCGGAAATATTATTGTGAGATGGGAACCGGGTGTGGACGGGGCTTATACCCGCGTAACTGAATTCAATTCACATATCGAAATTCATAAGATCGGGATTGACGATTCAATACGTCACCCTGCTTCAATAAAGCTCCTGCTGGGGCATGAGCTTGGTCACGTTCTCGGACTTGGGCATTCTGAAGCGGTCAACGACCTGATGTTTCCCACCGTGAATCCCTTGAAGACATTAATGACAGCGCGTGACAGGAACATGATCCAGTGGCTTTACACGAGAGGAAATTACATCCCGATCACGTACTAGAACCACCGTCGTCTGTTTCATTATCTTCTTCAGACGGTAACTCTTCCTCCACCTTGCTTTCGTCCGCCGGCGCATCATCGATAGTCTCTTCCGCCATCTCAGCCTGTGAAGCCGCCAGTTCTTCCTCATCCATCCAGTCCCACCTGTACCATTTTCCCCATATGTTGAATCGCCTGTCAGGATAAAAAAGTACGCTGCCGTGGCCGTAGACAGGAAGATATTTTCCCTGCCATTCATCGTAAAAGAAGTTTCCTTCCGCGATACCCGTGTACCATCCGTTGTCGAAGGAACTGTCGATACGGAGAATAACTTCCTTTTCGATATCGATGTAGTATGAGATGGAATTGAAAAATTCATTGTCCGGATCTATTGCGTAGAATCGGATTTTATACGCTGGGACTCCCTCGACTTCATCGACCTTGTCGAACCGTATTCTGAATCTTTCCTGAATTTCTTCGGTGTATATGGGAGCGCCCGGGAGAGGAAGCATCATTGAGAAAAATGTCTGGTCCTCGGGAACCTCGCTTCCCGCAAGAGTCTGGCCCATAATTTTCAGGCTGTAGTATTCCGGGTATTCGTACCTGAAGTGGCTGACAATCGCGCCGAGTCCGGCGATCCTGGCTGGATCTCCTTCGCTTATATTCCTGTCATTAATTCTTCCGGACGGGTCCCTGTAGACATTAATGTCGACATTCAGACTGGCCATATCCTGGTCGATGTAAAACCTGTCGACGCGCGTCAACAATTCTGCGACTTCTTCATCTGTCAGTTCGATCTCCGCTTCGGCATCAGGTTCGTCAATTGCTTCCTCGTCCTGAGCGACCACCGAGTCGCTGATCAGTAGTCCAAATATCATGAGCAAAATTATCTGAAGAATTTTTTTTACCATTGCTGTCGCCAGCCTCCGAGATTAATCGAAATATACCCTATAAAGAAACATGAGAAACATTCTGAGTTCAAGTATTTTACACTAAAGTGGAGATTCATCCAGATTTCGACGCCCGATCACCACAGCAGCCCAACCGTCGATTCCATCGGGTTGGGGCCAGAAAATCCTTGGGAGCATTCTAATTAAGCCCACTGGCGGATTTTTCTCCCATGCGAGATTACGGGCTTCCAGCGTCGAATTTACTTCCTGGCCAGAAATAATGTCTCCTGCGTAAAATGTTTCAACAATGTGTTTCACTTCTTCTGAAGCCGTTCCGTCGCCGATCACGACCCTTGCAGGGTGAAAAACTCCGATCAGGTCGATAACCGCCTGCCGGAAATCCGGCTTTGAAGCGACTGCCCTGAATTGAATCTCATTATCCTCGTCGATAACAGCCACACCGCACTTATCCCTGCCCGGATCGATCGCGAGCAGGGTCTTTTTTCCAAGGAACTTTTTTTCGGACTTGTCATTCATTGGCTATGTCCAGGCTTATGCATGGACTTCTGAATTCGACAGTTGCTGACTTGAAACGCGGGTGGAGAGCAGCAACTATCCGAGTGCTTTTCCCGGATAGCAATAATCGGCCTGGGCGGTCTAATCGCTACCGGTGCAGGGACATCTTTCAGATTATACAGTTTTGATTGCTATTCTGCGCCTTCGGCTTCCTTGAGATCCTCAAGGAATTGTTGCACATGGTCCCGATGATCCTCCGACGCTTTCGCCAGGTTCACCAGAATCCGCTGAACCTCTGCGCTGTCACCCTCGAAAACTTCGAAGAATTTTTTTTCCAGGAGTGAATTCTCAACAACCGCCGAATTTGACGCAGCGGTTATGGCGTCGATTCCCTTTTCCCGCGCTTCCTTCTCCATATTCTGCGCGTGCGCGATCGATCTCTCGATCACATCCATGTTGAAGCGGTCCTTATCGAGAACCAGTTCCTCATTCGAAATTGTCCCCGCCAGCCTGCGGAGCCATATTGCGTGGCCACGCTCTTCGTCGACCATCCTGGCGAAGTAATGCGCGTAATCGGGGATCAACTCAGAATACGCCTTGTAAAGGTCTCCGATTACGTCCTCATTTTTCGCGAGAGCTTCAATTACTTTCGCGTGTTCATCTGTCAACGGCATTATTAAACCTCTTTGTGTTCCAGTTAATTCAGGTCAGATTTCAGATCGTCGAGAAACTGCGCGACCCTGTCCCGGTGCTCACGGGCAGCCTTTTCGAGATTTGTCAGTATACGTTTGACCTCATCGCTGTCACCGTCGTAGATCTCGAAAAATTTCCTTTCCAGGAGGGAATTTTCGACAACCAGCGCGTTGCTCACAGCATTCAGAATCTCGATTCCCTTTGCGACTGCTTCCTTTTCCAGATTGTTTATATGGTCGATCGATCTGTCGATAGTTGATAAGTCGAAGCGGTCCTTGTCCAACTTCATCTCTCCATCTTCAACCGACTCAATTAATCTCCTGAGCCAGATCGCGTGGCCCCTTTCCTCGTCAACCATCCTCGACCAGAAATTTCCGTGGTCGGGAATCAGCCTGGCGTAAGTCGTATATAGATCGCCTATAGCGTCCTCATTCTTTGCGAGTGCTTCAATCGAATACTGATGTTCATCGGTAAGAGGCATGATAAACCCCCGGGGATTTTTCGACGGTGCGATTCAGCACCTGATAATGGTGGAAACGACTTACTGTAGACCCATGCGGGCTTTGATGTCAAGACAATTAAAGGAGGTTTACAATAGCCTTGAATACGTGAGCTGAATGCCTTTAAATGGCGGAAGATTTGCGCACACTCCGCCCGAGCACTGGTATCCGCCGCGACGGCTTCCGATAAGCAGGTTCCATTCGCTCCACGGGTCCGGCGTGTAATTCACGAACATGTGATTCCATTGTCCAGGAGAATCGATAGGTATCCCGAACAATCCCGGGGGAGGGGGTTCTATCGGGTTAGTCGATGTTTCCCTGAATAATCCTATTGTAAATTCAGGCGATACTGTCCAGTCGAAACCGAGCTCAAGCTCGTCGTCGCTCTCGATGTCATTACTTAATTGCCTGATTCGGGTTTGGGCATGGAAAGACCCTCCGAGGAAAAACGGGCCATCGACACTCAGCTTGTAATTTTCTTCGTTACCCGGGACACCTCCATAATACAGAAGCTGTCCGCCAATTCTCTCCACACTCGCGATGAATGAGTAATCTTGCAACGGGGAGCTGGCGTATTCAACGAAAAAGTCCCTGTGACCAGCACCTTCCGTGAGGTCGGCTTTCAGATTGACCAGGATCACTCTGAGGGTAGCGCCGTCCCAGCTGCCGGGCGTGATGTTTGTATCGATACGGAATCCTTCCTGGTCGACCGGATTGGCGGTTGATTCATCGACTTCCGTCCGCTTGAGTGTGGGGTGTGTCCCATATTCGAACAATGAGTTCTCATAATCGATGTATTGTCCTGAGATTGAAATTCCGGGATTTGCCCAGTTGATTTCGGCAAGCTGCGCACGTCCTTCAACTGGCTCCTCCGCGCCCTGGGTCTCCGTTTTGTACCAGTCTCCTTCAAAATAGATATTGAAATCTCCTGCTTTCCAGTTGACATCCGCTTCGGTTATGGTGACTGAAACCTGGGCAGCGTTCCTCATCATATCTGTTTTGACCAGGCCGATCCGAAAATCCACATCGTTGAAATCCAGTCCGACAACACCGCCGTATAATTTATCAGCCCTGACATTTTCAGGCGTATTTACTCCTGTCGTATAATAAAGTGTGTTGTCCGACTTGTGCTCGCCCCAGAATCCGGTCAGCGACAGAAATCCGATTTCTCCCTCGAATTTCCCGCCATCCAGCTGAGCGTCCCAGCCAACACCCCTGTCTTCAACCGCGTGCAGTGCTGCGCCACGTCCGACGATCATGCTGAAATTACCACCGTAAACAGTCCAATCGCGATTGATATCGTATTCGAAGCCACGTTTCTGGAATTCGAAATTGTCCGTCTGGTGTGGAAATGGCATATTATTAGACGCTCTCAAAAAAACTTTCAGGTCGTCACTCCTGAACCTTAGGTCGGCTTCACCTTCGAATTTATCGGTGTCGGTAATTTCATCCTGGGATAATTCGAAGTAGATCGAGGATCCCCCGAAATATTGCTCGAGAGCGCTGTCAGCTTTCGCAGGATTTGAATTTAAAAGGATAAAGGTGAGGAAAAATACAGTGATCGCACTGGCATTTATCACGTAACGCATGCGTCTCTCCGGTTGGGGCGGATATCGGTAATAAATTAAGAGCCGCTATTCGCAGCTCGTTATTTCAGTATTTTCGTTTCGTTCGAATCCGGAATTTTACTCTTCTTCAGCCGGACTTTCTACTTCTCCTATCAACTCGACAAGCTTGGCACGGACCTCTTCCTCATCGCCATGCTCATAACCAATATGGCGCCATACTTCCTCGCCGCTTGCATCGAAGATGATGCTCGTCGGAATTCTTGCCACACCAAGATCTCTCTGGATCTCCTTTTCCACATCGAAGAGAATTGTGAAGGGATAATCCTCTCCTCCAAGCATCGCGCGCGCGGTACTTATATTGCCCGGATCGTCTACACTGAAAAGCACGATCTTCAATGAGCCTTCGTAGTCCGACGCGATCGATTCCAGCTGCGGAAGGTATTGCGAGCATGGACGGCACCAAGTCGCCCAGAAATCGACAATGTAATAATCCGCGCCGGAAAAAACATCTTCTTCATTCATGTCGTCGCCGTCCAGCGATTCCAGCTCGAACCGGACGCCGTCCCACGACACCTCGTTATCATCCGTGTCCTGAGCGGACGCCGCAAACGGGAATATGCTTGCGAGAGCCAGGATCATGGCGAGAGTTAATATTCTCATAGTTTTTACTCCGATAATTTCCTTAAACATTAAAGGGGCAGGGAATCAATTCCCGACCGTGATCATTATAAACCAGAAGGAATCCATGTTGCAAAGGGATTTATGATTCACCTGTTTAGATGCTGGAATGGAGCGATTTCAGAAGACCATGCATACATCTGGACATTCTTCTGACTTCACCAGTGACCAAGCTCATACCTGGTCTTCTGTAATACTTTCGGGCTTAAGGGATCCTGTAAAAAAATCACCGCCCCTGGGGAAGGGACGGTTTACGAGATCAGAAAATTATATTTTGAAGGATCAGTTAGATCTCCAGATAATTCAGGCCCATTCGGGATGGATTTCGCCTAACCCTTTTCAGGATACCTGGCGGAAGGTGGCTACAGGTGTTGATAAGCGGTGGCGTTGCGGGGGACGGGTAACAAGGATTTCGCATCAATGGGCCGTTACCCGTCCCCCGAATATATTTATAACGCCTGCGCTTTATCGCACCACACTCTCATCCTCGGGTGCCAATTCCGCGTACAGCCTGTTGCAATGGTGCTTTAATTAAACACCAACGCGCTGTCGCCTGCGCTCTTTGGGCGGGAACAGCTTTTCCGGCGGTACTTTCAACGCGCGGGCAAGCTTCTGCTTGGTGAGTTCCATCGGCTCAGATAACTGATTCTCGATGAAACTGATTGTGACCTGGCTTACGCCACTCGCCTTGGCGAGTTCTTTCTGAGTCATGAGCTTTTTGACTCTGTAGTCCCTGAGGTAATTCATGCTCTCTCCTCCAAAATTGCGGGTCTGATAGTGGTTCATGTTCTTCCCTTTATTTCCTGGATATCCCCTCGTCAGTATTTGCCCCGGCTGTAGGTACAGACCCGGATACAGTGGAGACTATCCGATATAGATCGATCAAATAAAATTCCTGCTCGTCGTAGACTACGATCCCTTTTACAAATTCTCCTTCTATTCCCCCGAACAGGGGGGGAAGGGGGGCGATCTCCGACAGCTCGACCTTTATGAACTCGTAGACCTCGTCCACAAGAAATCCGAACCTGGTATCATCGATTGACATGATCATCAGGACAGCATCCCTGCGGCTGAGCCCCTGCGGGTCCCTGCATAAAAGATCGATAACCGGAATTTCTGACTGGGAGTCTTTGAACATCCCTGTCTGCCATGTGGAGGAAGCATAATAAGGCTCAATGACTGGCCGCCTTATGATCTCCTGTAGATCAACCACATCGCATGCATAGCGCCGTGATCCAATCTGGACAGCAATACAGGAATATGAATTATTGTCGCGATTCTCTCTTTGCATTTGTCTAATGACTCCAGCGGACTACTAAGGTGCACGAAAAGCACCAAAGATGAAGATACTCGACTTATCCGGATGAAAAATGTCTTATTGACTCTGAAAGTGCCTTGAAATCTGGTATTAAAAATTTCAAAAAAAATCCATATTCTTTCTGATCAGAATTTGCCATTCTTTACGAGGGTAAATCTGTCCGTTAATCAAACCGAATGGGATTTTTCGCTCTATAGGGATTTTTTGTCCTTAAATACAACTTAATAGGACAAAATGGCTGTGAATAGCATAATTTTCATGGGATGAGCACCCGTTAACACTCGTGCCTAGGTGATTAACCTATTTAATTTCCAAGGCCCGACAGGTATGGAGGGCTTTCTTGCTTCATTTTACCCATTTATGTAGATTTAACCGCCCTTTTTGCGTACGATATACCCCTGCCTTATCAGAAATCGAAGGGAATCTGAATGAAACCTGAATTCGAACATTCCGTCAGCGGAGGATCAAAAGCCATAGGACAGTTAATAATCGGCGTTGTGCTGCTTGTAGTATCCCAGACGCTTGGAACATGGTCTACATCAATCCTTGTGGCAATCCTTAAAATTGCAGGTGTCCTGATAGCGGTGGGATTCATCGTTCGCGCGCCCGGAATCAACGTTAAGGCGTACAAAGAAAAGCTTGTAGTTAAGCTGGGGGCACTGCGGGTCAAGAAACTGAATATCGACAAGGAGTTCATATTAAAGATAGAAGGACTTCCCCACGGTGCCGCGAATTATTTCGGGAGCAAAAAATCGAAAGCGGAGATAGGGCAGATACCAGGCTGGAGTATCCATATTAAAGATAATACAGATCCCTGCATCGCGATACGTACCCAGAAGGTCAATTTTCTCCTGAGCCATTCAGAGCCAAGGAAAGCGGAAGAGAAGTTATTAAATGTATATGGGATAACGCCGCCGTCGTATATGAAGGTGGATGATACCGGCTATGAGGCTGTGGAGAATCCGTGGGAGAGGTAAGATTTAATTATTCTCCGCACAACTGATTATTCTCAGCACTATATATAAAAGTGGAAGTACAAAAACCAGAACCTTCAGAAATCTCACAAATGCAACTGGAGATTTTCTATGGCTCCTCATCTCCATATGAACTTCCCCGACAACCTCGATCACCCTGTTCGCGTATTTTTCATCCCAACCCACCTGTACATATAGGTCTCTCCAGTTTTTCTGAAGTTGCGTGAATATTTTCGGGCCTGTCGATGAGAATTCAAACGAATTCTGGAGCCTGTGGACCATCCCGACGAGAAATTTGGCGCGTATGTGAGGCCAGCCTAATTCTTCCAGGTCTGCGATTACCGGACGCGGAGCTTTCATCATTAACCTTTCAGCAATATCCCTGATTGCAGTAATGACATCGTCCATCCCATCCGGTGTTACGTCCGGCGATTCAGTCCCGAGAATCAAAGTGTATTTCGCGACCTCCCTGTGAGGAAAAATCCCGGTCATCAAGAGGACTGATCCAAAAATTCCGATAGTTCCAAACAGAATCAAAAATGACCACACCTGGCTGCGTGGGTCGCTGAAGACGATGTCCGGATTTAAATCCTCAATCGTGGAAAGGATATATCCTGAAACAGAGGTTGCGATTACTGATATTATAAAAATAGCGATCAGGATGGATACACGGCTGCGCGCGGCACTTGCGAACCTATGTTCAGCCTCGGATAGTGGCTTCGTCATGACGATTCCTTAACCGTAATCACAGCAGCCCCGTTGAATCTGCCAGCCCGCAGATCGTTCAACGCGTCGTTCGCTTTTTCCAGTGGATATGGATTTACCTCAGTCTTTACAGGAATTTTTGGCGCTAACTCAAGAAATTCTTCGCTATCCCTGATTGTCAGATTCGCGACTGACCTTACAACTCTCTCCCCCCATAAATTCTCATACGGGAACGACGGGATATCGCTCATATGTATTCCGGCGCACACTACAACCCCTCCTTTTTTAACCGCCTTCAACGCTTCAGGAACCAGCTCTCCCGCCGGCGCGAAAATTATCGCGGAGTCGAGTTTTACAGGCGGAGTTTCACCTGAATTTCCTGTCCATACAGCCCCAAGTTCTTCAGCGAATTTCTTGCTTTTATCGTCGCCTGCACGGGTGAATGCATGGACCTTCCGTCCCTGCCATTTAACAACCTGCGCCAATATATGGGCCGCAGCACCAAAACCGTAGAAACCGATATTCTCTCCTTCTCCCGCCATTTTAAGCGACCTGTAACCGATCAATCCAGCACAGAGGAGAGGAGCAGCCTGTAGATCCGGATATTCTCCGGGAATCGGGAAGCAGAATTTTTCGTCTGCTACACAGTATTCGGCAAATCCACCGTTAATCTGATATCCGGTAAAAATCGGATAATCGCACAGGTTTTCTCTTTCGCTTAAGCAAAATTCGCAATGTCCGCATGATCCGCCAAGCCACGGCACCCCGATCCTGTCTCCCAATTTGAATTTTTTCGCGAGAATTCCCAGCCCGGCAATTTTACCCACAATCTGATGTCCGGGTACCAGCGGAAGCTCAGGCTCTTTCAAGTCGCCATCGACAACGTGCAGATCTGTCCTGCAGACACCGCATACGCTGACCTCGATCAGGACCTGCTTTTTATCGGGCTCAGGAACAGGTATTTCCTGGAGCTGCAATCCTTTGCCCTGTTTTTCCAGGACCATGGCTTTCATGGATGGTAGTTTACTCTTTACATAACCCATACGTAAAGTATGGGTTACAAAGATTTTGTGGCGCTCGCAAAATTCGCCCCGGCGAATTTATTTAGGTGTCCGTCCTGCTGGGGTGTGAGCGCGGATTGATTTTTATGCCACCAACCTTGGGGAATTTTTATCATGCCAGTAAGCATCCCAGCGA
>DASWIV010000141.1:0-3899 GCA_036397475.1 bacterium | reverse complement strand
ATGCGCCAAATTCAAGGCTCGTAGCGGATTACCTTGCATTCCCGAAAATGAATTACCGGAAATGCCGCGTTGAACGCGATGGTCCATTTTTCATTCTGCATAGCGGACGCTTTGGATTCAGGGTAAGCGATTTTATTAAACGGCAGTTAGCGCACAGGGAAGGGGATGAGCTGATAATGGGGGTTCGTCCTGAAGATCTTAATATCCGCGGCTACCAGACCGGAGATCCGACCGTTTTGAATCTTGCAAGGGTTTTGAGGGTAGACACTCTCCCGGGAATCCAGCTCGCGTGGCTGGATGTGGAAGGCCAGGACTGGGTAGCCATATGCGATCCGATCCAGGCAGTCTTTACCGGGCAGTTGATCGAACTGAGACCCGATCCTGAAAGAATTCATATATTCCATCCAATCAACAACACCAGCCTTCTCAATTGAATTTCCTGCCACCTGAATATTTCAAACCGGGTAATGAAGCGTATATAATGGCTCTGAAGTCGATCAGAGATGCCAGAAGCAAATCCTGAAAAGTCGGAACCGCTGGAATATTCGGAAGAGCGTCGAGCGTTCGAAGCGTTCCTGCGTACCAGGGGCCTGAGGCTGACCAGGCAGCGCGAGATAATATTCGACGAGTTATACAGGCTGGACGACCATGTTGATACCGAGCGGCTCGTAGCGCTGCTGAAGAAAAAAAACAGGGAAGTGTCCAGGGCGACTGTGTACAGGACTCTTGATCTGCTCGCGGAAGCCGGGATGGCACGCAAAGTTCAGATAGATGCGAACAATATCGTCTACGAGGCTGTATATGCAGGCGACAACCACGATCACATGATCTGTACGATATGCGGGAAAATAATTGAATTTTATTCGGAAAAAATTGACAGATCCCAGAACAGGATCTGCAAACAATACGAATTTGAACCGCTCAGGTCCAGCCTGATAATTATGGGGACCTGTTCAGATTGTCGCAGGGACGGCAAAAAAGACTGAACCTCTTCAGATAATATGAACTATCAGGATTTCAATCTTGAAAGCAGGCGCTCGATGCGTTTCGGCGTTGATGGAAGCGTCTTGAACATTCCGGCAAATGGGTCGCTGCTGTTCTGATTTACTACACAGCATGGGCTCAACGCGAGTTCGACATTAAATGGAGCAAGAGCCTGCTTTTCAGTCAATTCCTTAAATGCATACGGCAGGTAGCCCGGATTATCGAGCATCCTCATGGCGTCTTTATCGATCTCGTAAACCGTCCTTTTGTCGGAAAGGATATTTGCCACAATCGCTCCAAGAATTGAAGGGAAGAAATTCACTATTGTCGCAACCAGGTTCGGCTCTCCGGGTGCGTTGCCAATTATCAGATTCACGAGTTTTCCAGGCAGAAGGATGAACCATAAAACTGTAGCACCGGCAGTGTTGACCGCGGTTTTTCCCGATTTGATCGACTGAAGTTCCCTGACTATCAGTCCGCGCTGGACCTTGTCATCGAACCTCTCGAGAAGTCCCCTGGTTAATAAAAGATGCGATGATTTCGGATCGAGTCCAATGGACATCACCATAGGGGAGTGGTCGCCAACTCTCCAGAGGGAAGGAATCCTCATCGATACCCCATTCTTGCTCTTATTTATGATTTCAACCAGTTCCTTGTAATTACCTACATTCAGCGGTTCGGCGCGAATGCTCCAAAGAAGGATTTTGTCCCCATAGACAGCCGCTACCGACCACCATATAACCACTATCATTGCAAAACTGATGAATACGAAAGCGTTGTGCCAGATAAGTACCGGGATTAAGCCTGTGATGAATGTAGTCAATAAATAAGCGCTAATCACCTTGCCGTCCGACATTCAGTTCTTTCCTCCGATTAAAAAACAAATAAAATTATTCTGAAAAGATACTCAACAAATCTAATATCAGCCCGCCCATACTGGCAGGTATCAATAAGGCTTGATGAGTCCTTCAATTTTCCTTATTTAATGCTTAAAGTAAGCATAAAGGACAGAGAATAATTTTACCTGACAAATTAAATTAACTTGAAATGATATGACCCGATAAGACGGGTCCTGAGGTACCATGCCGAATTTGACTTGAGCCTGAAGACCGGTTGTTGCCGCTTCTCCACCCCGAGGTCCGCTATAATTGCGACATGATTCCTGCGTCCGTTTCACATCGCGGGATCTCCAGATCGGGAAATCCCTTTAACCCATTCGATATTCATTAAGTTTACACTGATTTTCAAATCTGGCAAGTATTTTCATGACATTACCGGATAATTAATCCTATAGCATAACTTAATGTAATGTAACAACCTGATATTATACAGTTATTCGTCGGCAAATCCAATAACCTGGCCACACTCTGAGCATCTATCAGCTTCGACATTATTCTCAGTTCCACAGTACGGGCAGGCTTTTTTACCCATGGAAGGTAGGTCTATGTCCATTCTGCGCTTACAACCCAGGCAAATTTTCTGGTCATGGGGATTCTCTGTGCCGCAATGAGGGCAGAGGATAATAATGTCGGGCTTTTTTGCTTCCTCCTGGATATCGCTTGTAAAGATCGCGCTTGAGCGGAACAGCAGGTAGAGAGGGAGGAACAGAAGTCCGAGGAAAAAAGTGCCCACAGACCAGAAGGTCACCGCCGCAAGGTTCATGCCGCGTTTCTTCGCGTCTTCCTGGACAAGGTATCCGGCGAATCCGAAAATATAGAAAATTATCGCGAGGATAAAAAATCCGATGAGCCAGTACTTCTGGATAAATTCGGCGTTCATACAACAAAGGGGAATTATACTGATATTTTCAGAACTGTCTTATAAGACGTACAACTTTTCCGATTATCGACACGTTCGGGAGGTCAATATCCGGATATTCGGGATTGGCAGACTTCAGCGTTACTCCCTGAGTATTCAGGAAGACTTTTTTCAGGGTGACTTCGTCGCTGTCAATTCTGACTGCGCATATGGAACCCTGATCGAATACATTTTTCAGCAGGGGACTTATGACCACGTAGTCGCCTTCGATAATCCCTGCGTTTATCATCGATTCGCCAGTCACTTTCAGTGCAAATATATTTGGATCGTTCGGAAGCTCGGACTTCTCTACTTTTAATTTTCCAATCGCATACTCTTCCATTCCGGAAGGAAATCCCGCCGGGATTTTCCCCAGGATCGGAAGCTCAATGGATGGTCCCTTGGAAATGGCTTCTGCGAATTTTTTCTGGATGTTCTCTATCTGCTCGAGAAGACTCTCCATATCATTTTTCGAGTAGGATTCCCTGTCAGGCGGGACGATATCAGCAGATGCTTTTCCGCCTGTGAGTTCTATTTCAACCCTCCTGATAATTTCTTCATCGTCAATGGGTTTCCCCGATGAATCCATCTCAAGATAACCGGCTGCCATGTAAAGCAGGTTTACGGGTATGGTTAGCGCCTCAGCAAATCTCTGGAGCACTTTAGGGGAGGGAGGATTCCTGTGGGCATTTTCCAGCCGCGAGATGTAACCGGCGTCGACCGAGGCGTCATCGGCTAATTCATAGATACTTTTCCCGCGTACTTTTCGGATTTTGCGCAGGATATTCCCAAAACGTTTGCGAATCGGGTTGTTGTCTGAGTTATTTGAGCGTTTTCCCTTCATCAATTTAATTGTCGGACTTATTTGCCCAAACTTGACATATAGAAATTAATAATCAAGCTAAACCCACCGCTCGATTCCCAGAATACCGCATCAAATCTGAAATTCGCTGTACTTATTCTCGTCGAAGAGAGTATAGATTTTACGTCAAAAATTGCATGTTAGTCAAGTTTTGATACATTTTCAGACAAGCCAATTATTCCCAATGTTTAGTATGTTTCCCAGAAATTACTTCCGTTTTTGGCACCATTTAGAATCTAAAAGTACAATTTCAGCT
>DASWIV010000140.1:0-5891 GCA_036397475.1 bacterium | reverse complement strand
AAGGAAGTCGATTTCGACTGGACCGGCGTCAATAAATACAAGGAACGGTGTGTAATCAAGCTCCGCAAAGGTGTCGAGCTGCTGATGCAGCAGAATAAGATCGACATCATTAATGGGTTCGGGCAGTTCAGGGACACGGAGACAATCGTTGTCGATGGAAAATCCATCACTGCGAAAAATTTCATTATCGCGACAGGATCAAAAACAAAATCACTGCCGTCGCTTCCAATCGATGGAGAAAAAGTAATCACGTCCGACCACGCATTAAATTTGTCCGAACTGCCGAAGAGAATTTTAATTGTAGGAGCGGGAGCTATCGGGTGCGAATTCGCCTACGTCTTCAATGCATTCAAGGTCGATGTAACTGTTGTTGAATTTCTCGATAATGTTCTTCCATTCGAGGATGAAGACGTATCCGCTGAGCTCGCCGCGATCCTCAAACAGAAAAAAATAAAATATCATGTGCGCTCAAGTGTTGAGAAACTCAATGTAATAGATGGTGCTGTAATTGCCGATGTAGTTCCACGCGATGGAGGCGATACATTCCGGATCGAAACAGACATGGTTCTTGTCGCTGTTGGACGTGCGCCATCTACAGAAAACTGCGGATTTGAAAAAATCGGATTGAATCTCGATAAGGGATTTATGGTAAACGATGAAAATCTCTACACTGGAGTCGGAAACATCTACGCTATCGGCGACTGCGCGAAGGGTCCCATGCTCGCGCATAAAGCGTCAACCGAAGGAATAATCGCAGTTGAAAAAATCGCGGGGCTGGATCGTCCGGGATTAAATTTCGATCTTGTCCCCAAAGTCACCTATTTCCAGCCTGAAGTCGCGAGTGTGGGCATGACCGAAAAGTCAGCACGCGAAAGATTCGGGGAGATTAAAATTTCAAAAGTTCCATTCGGGAGTATTGGAAAAGCGATAATCGACGGGGAAACATCCGGCTTCTCCAAGCTGATTGAAAATCCAACGGACAAAAAACTCATCGGAGCATCGGCGATAGGACCGTCCGCGTCCGATCTAATCGCCACCGCGACCACAGCAATAACCATGGGAGCAACTGTCGATGAGTTCGCTCATGTGGTCCAGGCTCATCCGACCTTAAATGAATCGTGGCATGAAACAGTTCATGGATTGATCGGTGGTCCGATGGTTGGAGTATAAAAAATGATGTCCCTCTTTCGAGGGACATCTTGGGCGGGGCAAATTCAAGGCAGCATCAGCTGCCATTAACTACGTATCATTTTTTTTCCGACTCCGCAACCTCTTCATCCACATTATCCTGCATATTTTTCATTCTAAATTTATTTAACCTTGCTTCTTCCTCTTTCATCTTGTTAAGAGCGTTTGTAAACAGCATCGACGCGAGGAAGAGCAATCCTCCTATCGCGAGCGACATGGGTATAAGATCCACAACATCGTTCGCCATCCATAAAAGAAGGATACCAATCGTAAAGGTGATCGACATCCAGAATCCTGCATACATTATCCGCGGTTTGGCAGGAATATGGAAAAAGAAAAGGAGGAAGAGAATTCCATTCACGATACTGATCGCCAGAACCATTACCAGCGGGGTCGGGCCTTCGAAGATCCAGCGGAAAAGGATCATTGTCGTGAAGGCAATGGTCATGGTGAATCCCGCGTTAATAAGGATCAACTGTATCTGCGATGGCTGGTTCTTTTCATTCATATACTTAACCCCCGCCGCTTCCATCCTGCATAATTTTCCATATTGGCGAGTTGGATAACTCTTCCGCCTTACCCAGATTCTGCCACACTAACCAGTGCAGGTAAACGACGATCCCATAAATTATTATCCCGAACCAGGTCAGTACATGGCTTAGCCATGGCCTCTGTCGCCTGAGGTAAATCACGATAAACGCAGCGGCACTATTTGACGCGAGCTTCAGGTAAACGAACATTATCTCGTCCCGCATCAACAGGCCCTGGAACAGCGGATTAAGTTCCCCCGCCTCTTCGTGGTGCATGAGGGTCCATGTCAGGTCTGTAATCATCAGGACATACATTATAAAGATGTCCATTTATCCCTCATTCGGTACCGGATGCTTCCAGCGCCTCAATCCTCGCAAGCGCATCCTGGTGCAACTGGCGCCTTTGATCGTCGATAAACCCGTCCCCCATGACCTGCGGGGCAATTTCATATATCACTTCAAATAATTTCCAGAAACGGAGAGCCCTTTCGTTATCCTCAAGCCTCTCGTAGCAGACCGCGATCAGGTGATACGATTCCAGATGTCCCGAGTCGCTGGCTATCGCGCGCTTGAGATAATTGATCGCGTCTTTGTATTTATCTTCATCGCCATCTTCCTCCGCCCTCAGATATTGAAGACTTGCCGTTCTATAGTAAAGTTCAGCATTGTAAGGAATCTGGTTGCACGCCGTTCTCATTATCCTTAGAAGCTCTTCATACTGCGCTTCCAGTTCATCTTTCCGTGCCGGCGACGGATCGATGGCAACATGGGATCTCAGTTCATTAATATCCTCAATAAGCGCGTTTATTAATTCAAAGGTGACATTCTGGTCCCCGGCGTATAACTCGACAGCGGTTGTCAACGCGCCGACATATTCTTTCTCCATCCCGGCTGAATTGTATATATCGCCAAGACGAACCATGGCACGCATCTGGCTGCGGCTAAGCATACTTGAGTGGCGCTCCTGGAATGGGACCAGCCACGGATTGGTTGCCTGCTCATCCGGCTTCGGACATCCGGTGATCAGCAGCATGAAAATTATTACAGATATCAGGGCGATTTTATTCGACACAAGTACAAATATTATACAGGACTTATCTCCCGAAGGTATACCCGGAAAAAGTTTTCAATATCAGGTGTTCCAATGAGAAGTAAATCCTCATGTTGGAAATTTAATCAAACTTAATCATTGATATGTAATTTTCGTGTGCTATCATCTGTCCAGCAAATTTTTGACTGGAGGACCAAATGAGGACCGCGTTACCCGCACTTGCGGCAATCGTTCTTTTTTCTTTTTTCATAATCTCTCCCATTATCGCACAGGAAGGACCTGATGAGATGGAGAGCAACGACACAATGGATCTTGCCGACGAGATCGATTCACTTTATTTCGAAGGCGAGATAGGCTATAGGAATGACCAGGACGACTGGTTCCTGCTTGGAAGCGATCTTACGGGCAGTAACTTCGAGGTAACACTGACCTACGATGATGACAGATGCGATATCGACCTGGAAGTTTATTCGGGCGATGAATATGTTGGATCGCTCACCTCGTCATCCAGTCCGGATTCCGATGAATTCCATGTTCCCCATGAATGCTATATCCATGTATATATTTACGAAGGATCGGGGGAATATCAGATCGAGATCAATCCGGCAGGGCGTGGAAGAGACCGCGACCGGGACAGCAATCGCAATCGCAACGGTAGCTGTGAAGGCGCTGATGAAGTTGAGCCAAACGACGATCAGGACAGCGCTGATTATATCAGCGGCCTGGAAATTAATGGATACGCATGCAGCGAAGATGACGACTGGTATTATCTCGATGGCCAGGAAGGCGAATACCCGTCGATCACACTTCGCTACGATGACAACGATTGTGACATCGATCTGGAAGTTTATAACGACGACTGGTATACCGGAGGTTTATCGAGCACTGAAAGTCCGGATTCGGATAACTTCAGCGTCGATGGAGTATGCTACATTCACGTATACGCGTACGATGGCGAGGGCGATTACACGGTTGAGATCACGCCCGGTGACCGTCCCTATCGCGACGATGAATACTGCGAAGGGCGAGACGAAGTCGAGCCTAACGACTCCAAAAACCAGGCTGACTGGACAGATGAACTCGAGATAGAAGGATTTTCCTGCGAGGGAGATTCTGACTGGTATGTGCTCGATGGCCAGGAAGGCACCAGGGCAGAGATCACACTCCGTTACAACGACCGGGATTGCGATCTCGACCTGGAAATTTATACCGACGATGGATATATGGGAAGCCTTACCGGAACCGAGAGTCCCGATTCAGCCGAATTTGATTTCCATGGCACAACATATATAAATGTGTATGCGTACGAAGGCGAAGGCGAATACACTGTGGAGATCTCGCCATCGAGCAGCCATAACGGTGATCGGGACAGGGATCATCGCTCGGACGGCTGCGAAGGTCCGGACGAGAACGAGCCAAACGATGAGTATGGAGACCGCGATTACATAAGAGAAGAAGTATGGGAAGGATATGTATGTGAAGACGATACCGACTGGTTTCTCCTAGACGGCTTCGAGGGTTCGCGCCCGGAGATAACCTTGAGATATAACGATGAAGAAGTCGATGTCGATCTTGAGGTCTGGAGCGATGATGAAATAGTCGGTTCTTTGACAGGATCGACTTCGCCTGACTCTGATATATTCAGAGTCGAGGGCGAATGCTGGATTAGAGTTTACTCTTATTCCGGCGAAGGCTGGTACGAAATCGAAGTAAATCCTTAAATTGTATTAAATCCGAAAAAAAGCCCCGGAAGGTATTTCCGGGGCTTTTTATTGCCTCTTTCCGATATATTAGTTGGTATCAATTAAATATTGTTCCGTAGTAAATAAAATAATTGTAAAAAATACAATTTTATACCTTTTACCCTATTGCGCAAATCCAGATTATCAAGTAAACCTAAAGTACCTCCCGAAACTCTTGTCCCAATACTCATCATTACAGGATGCATATAACTATAAGCCCAGGGAGGTTTCCAGATGCCCAGAGGCATTATATTTCTTTCCATCGGGCTCGTATCCTTCTTAATTTCCTGTTCCGGCGGAACATCCTCGCCGGTTTATCCTCCTGACAATTCCGGCAACGAGCCGGTTTCCAAATTTATAAACGCTGACGAAGGCGGCACACTCACCGGCTTCGGAGCGCGTGTTTTCATCCCGCCGGGAGCGCTTCCTGCGGACTCCGAAATAAAATTCAGGATAATCGATCCCGGCGCGACCGTGGGTTCGAAGGCGGTCGCCGGCGGGATCGATCTGCTTCCGCACACTGTGACGCTCAATAGCCCTGTACTTGTGGAGTTTCCGGTGGAACAAGGCACGTTTAAGTCGTGGACGTTTCCTCCCATGAAATATTTGAAGGCGGGAAACTTCACTAACCTGATCCTCAACAACCAGACCCCGTCGCATGCCCTGATCAATGAAGATAATTCGAAAGCGATGTTCGCCACCGATCACTTCAGTGTCTTCGCGCTTCTCGACGAGCAGGCTCCGGTCAACGCTAATAACGCCGATGTAATATTCAGCGCACTCGAGAGAATCCAGCTTAGAAATGGAAACAATGTTTATTATGACGATGACATTCTCGATGTTGTGAAAATTAAGTATTACCTTGGCGGATGGCCCGAAGTTAACGGATCTGAAAAATGGCTCCCGGAAATCTTCAACTTCGCGCATCCCGGACAGGTCTACGCGCCGCAGGTACGTTACGATATTTACCGCGAAACATTTTCCGACTTGTTGTTCTACACTTCGTTCTCACAGAAATATTTCGCTGAATCGGGAATGGATTCGGATCCCATCGACAATTTACTGCAATCTGTTATCCAGGTATTCGAGACCGCACGGCTTGATGTCGAACTTTCATCCGGCTGGATTCAGAACGCGTCGGGAACCGGATACCAGGAAGTGTTAAACAATGAAATTTTCGATTCATACCCGCTTTTGAATTTCATCACCACAGCTGAATCGGAACGAACAAAACTGATAGCCGGACTTCTCCAGTCCGATAATTCTCAGGGGAATTACACGGCGGAACTCAGCGCGTTAATTTCATCGTCTAATCTTAAATTGAACGGCGTCACTGAAAATGATTACGAATTTTTAATCGGAACGGCAGCATATGAAGCT
>DASWIV010000139.1:0-8495 GCA_036397475.1 bacterium | reverse complement strand
AAATGCGTGATGGGAATCCCGCGCTCCGGCGTTTAGATCATTACCGGGCTACTCAATTCAACATCAATCTCCAGTATCCAGACCGCCAAACCTATCCTATCAGGAAAATTCTCCAGCCTGATGGCATCTTTCGACGTCGTCAATATCATATCAGCGCCCTGATCGAGTGAATCCTGTGAGAATTTCTGGATGTCCCTTCTCCTGTACGGGTAATGGTCCATATAAAATCTCTCATGTACCGGCACAGCGCCTGATGATCTCACGGTGTGCTGAAAACTTCTCGGATTCCCGATCCCCGCGATAATCCCGACCTTCTTTCCCGCCAGATCATCCACTGAGAATTTTTCGCCGGATGCAAGGTCGGTAATCCCGGTCGGGATTGTCCTCAATTCGCATATCTGGTCATTCAATATTCCGGTTTCTAAAATTTTCTCCCGAATTCCCATAAGACGATCTTCATCGACTGCCTCGCTATGCGATATCCCGACAATATCCGCCCTCCTGAGAGACTTCGGAAATTCTCTCAATAAGCCGAACTCGCCATCGTAATCCCCCCACGGTGCCAGCGCGTCAACAAGGACAAAATCCAGATCCCGTTCCAATCGCCTGAACTGGAAACCGTCATCTAGCAGAATCGTGTCCACCCCGTAATTTTCAATCAGAATTTGCGCGCCGCGAATTCTGTCACGTCCGACAATCACCGGGATCTGCCAGCCGATCAATTCCCTTGCGACCATCAGCGCCTCGTCGCCCGACTCGTGCCAGTCCATTAAAATTTTCTTTCCATCCGACACAAGCGACGGCGCTCGTTTTTCAATGTCCACCCTTCCACGCCATCCACGGTAAACAATCCCGACACGCTTTCCATCGTCAGCCATTTTCTTCCCTGATTTCACTGTCAGTGGAGTTTTCGACGTCCCTCCGAACGTGATATTACCGATCGAAATAACCCGCGCCGGAACGGATACCGGATCTCTGCTGTTCCTTATCACACGTCGATGGGAGTAATTCGTGTACATCCAGTAGACAGGTTTCAACAGTTGGTTCTTCATAAGAAATTTCTAACAGTAGACCATACATAAGTTTGGTCAATGTATTTTCACCAGCGGTGACCATACTTACGTATGGTCTTCCGAATAAATCTACAATTTACTTACCACAAAATCCGCTATCATGTCCGAAGCTTTCTGCTGTCTATCGATCAGTTCCCTGGCTTTTCCGTAATACTCGTCCCTGTTAACCGTATTCAGAATCTCAACCACCGTCTCCGCGAGATCATCCGAATCTGCTACCTCCCTGATCAGATTAGCGTCATCCAATACTTTCTTCAGATCGTGGAAGTTGTCCATCGACTGACCATGCACCGCCGGAGTCCCGACAGCAACAGGCTCGAGTACATTATGCCCGCCGCGCTTGACCATACTTCCGCAGACAAGAGCGACATCGGACGCGCCATAAATTTTCATCAGTTCGCCAATCGTATCGACCACGATGCATTTTTCACTCGCGCCGGTATCCCCTATCTGGCTCCACCGCACACATTTTTCTCCAGCGCTTTTTATCAGACCCAAAATTCGCTCAACCTGTTCAAGGTGCCGTGGCGCGACAACAAGGACAACATTCTCCCCAATTTTTCCCTTTATCTTTATATATGCGTCCAGTACCTGCTCGTCCTCGCCAGGATGGGTGCTCCCGGCGACAAAAATTTTATCCCCCTCACCTGCACCCAGCTTTTTGCGTAATGTATTCCGTTCTTCCAGTGAGAGGGGTTTTCCTGCGGCTGCAAATTTCAGGTTTCCTGCGAGATGTGTACGGTCTTTCGGGGCACCAAGCCTGATGACCCTCTCGACATCCTCCTTCGACCGCATGAACAGGCCATCCAGACTCGAAAATAACCATTTATAAACTCCACGAGTTATCGGTGGCGGATTCGCCGACCTGTCCGAAATCCGCCCGTTCGCAAGAACCAACGGGACACCGGCGTTCACAAGCGCTCGAAAACAGTTCGGCCACAGCTCGACCTCCACGTCCACAAAACAGTCCGGCTTCAGAATATCAACCAGTTTTTTCTGCGCCGACGGGATATCCAGCGGAAAGAAAAACGTGAGGTCCGGATCGAGATTCTTTTTTATAAAATCCCGTCCCGTAAATGTCGTTGTTGAGATCGCGATAAATACATCCGGATTCCTCTCCCTGATCGAATCAATTATCGGACCCGAGCACGCAGCCTCCCCGACACTTACAGCGTGGATCCATACCAGCTTGCGCCCTTTACGATTTTCGCTGACATTCATTACGTCAGACGAAAAATCCCCCAGGCGTTCCGGAACCGTGTCCCTGAATCCGCCGTATTTTGATAAAAGGGGCTTTGACAGGTGAAGAACAGGTGCAATGCAGGATGCGAAACCGGCGTAGAATTTTAATCCGAACGGTTCAGGCTCGACCGGGCTTTTCGCGTTGGATGCCATTATAATTCCCGGCTCTCAAGCGCCTTCTCCACCCTCGCGACATCGTCCGGCGAGTCAACACCGAGGAATTCGTGCGACGTCGCCACGCACTTGATTTTTATCCCGTTCTCAAGCGCCCGTAGCTGCTCGAGACCCTCTACTTTTTCAAGCTCTCCCATTTTCAGCCCGACAAATTTCTCAAGAACATCCCGTCGATATAAATAAACGCCGATATGAAGCCAGTATTCCGCGGTGTCGCCCTGGTCTGTTTTGACGTTCCGCGGGTACGGAATTCTCGATCTGGAAAAATAAAGCGCGTCCATATTATTCGACGTGACAACCTTCACGCGATTGGGATCATCCGCTTCCGACGAATCCAGTTTCCTTACAAGTGTCGCCATTTCGGTTTCGCCGGTTATCGATTCCTGAACAAAGGAATCGATCACGTCGGGAGTTATCAACGGTTCGTCGCCCTGCAGGTTAAGTACCCATTCGGTGTCGAGATTTTCGGCGACCTCCCAGACCCTGTCGGTTCCGGATTGATGATCTTCACGCGTCATGCGTACATCGTGCCCGGCATCCGATACAACATCGAATATCCTGGTGTCGTCGGTCGCGACAATAACATCGCTCACCGACTCAGCCTTTGACGCGCCCTCGATTACCCACAGTACGAGCGGCTTACCGTGGATGGGATACAGAATTTTCCCCGGAAAACGCCTGGCGGCGTAGCGTGCGGGAATAATAACCGAGACAGATGTCATGGGGATGAATTATACAGAAAATGACCACTCGCTGACATGAGATTGGTCTGGCAGACTATTTTTAGATGGGAAAACATGGTAAGATACGTGCAAGAGTGGTGAAGATTGAGTGTATTTCAGTCGATATTATATCGATATAGCTCCATTATTCTGAACCCAAGGACGGTTGGGAAAATCTAATTATACGGACATGTCTGCTGAAGCGATTTCTCAATGGAACGAGTTTGAAGATCTACCGAGGTACGAAAATCCACCGGTCATAGAAACTGTATTATCAGTGCAGTTTGATCCTTTGCTTGATTCGTCACATCTCGGGCTATTATGGCATAAGTATAGAGACCGATTTCCAACCTTCGAAGAAAAGCCTCCCATTAAGCCTGCATTTGAGATTTTCGATAGAAAGGAAATGATTAAATTTCGGCAAGAATCGGAATTCACTATTTCTGATATTCCCCCATTGCGACGGTGTTGGTTTATTCAGGAGGATAAAACAAGATTAATTCAAGTACAAAATGACAGATTTATCATAAATTGGCGGAAAGTTACCGGCAATGAGACTTACATTAGTTATCCGAACTTCTTTCAAGATTTTCAGGCTGAATATGATGTATTTAATTCCTTTTTAAAACAAGAACACCTCACTGAGAACTTCATTGTAAATCAATGTGAGATAACTTATGTCAATCATATCCATATGCCTGATGGTCAAGACACACATAGCAATTTCAACAAAATATTTTCTTACTTTATTCCCAAAATTAATAGACCTATCCTTCCGGTTCCAGAAAATTCTGAAATAAAGTTTCGATATAGGATTCTAGATAAGGATGGCTCTCCTTTAGGTCGGTTGCATGTGACCATTGAACCAAAAATGAAAAAGGATGAAACGAATATATATGAGATGAATCTTACATGCAGAGGTGGACCCTTAAATGAGAATATTGATGGTATTACTGGATTCTTCAACATTGGTCACGTATGGATAGTAAACGCTTTTGATGCTTTAACAACTAAAATGATGCACGAGTTTTGGGAGAAGATTAATGACTAAAACATATTCTGAAATTCTTATTTCTGATCAAGACATTACTGCAGTAGATTCATCTACCACAGTAGCAACTTATACATATTCAAAAGAGCATTCGGTCGAAATGGATCAAAATTATCGCCAGCAATGTAATATTGCCTACAATAAATTGGCTAAATTTACATCTTTTAAAAGAAACTGGGATTTATCCAATGGCGAAAAAATAAACGATGAGTGCCTGGACAATGCCAAACGTATTTTAAAACACATGATCTTTCTGTCACTGCCTGTACCCACTCCAGTGCCATTGAATAACGGTATGGTCCAATTTGAATGGCACAATGAGAATAAACACTTAGAAATAGAATTTATAAATCCCTTTCAAATCGATATTTTTTACCTTGATGAAGACTCATCTAAACCAAGAACCTGGAGTCAAAGCATAAGTAGTAGTTTCGAATATATTTACATGTACGTCAATAAAATGAATTGAATAAATCTTTTATGTCTGACGCGCTGATATCTCCGATCGATAACAGTATACGGGATGAAGCAATACTCCTGAGAAGGGTCCATCCTGATTTGTTTGTCCAAGATAGTAGTGATGGCAAACATCGGCTTTCATCATCAGTATTTCAAAATGACAAAGGGACTTTGTCTTTATCTGTCATTATAAAAGACCGAACTGGTTTGACAATCGATCAAATATTGTCAGGAGATTATAAAGATTATGGGATGGCTTCATTTACTGCAAAATTTGCAAGGGAAAATAATCAAGGAATTATGCATACACCTATTCAAGAATATTTCGGGCATGGGGATTTAATAGGTGACAAAGGAACAAGGAAAAATAAAACTATTAGATATAAGTTCATTAAACATTGCAAATTTGAAAGAGCACCAATTATAAGGTAACAGTCAATCACCACTTATGAATCATCGGTTCCCCTTCCGGACGGGTTTTCCATCTCCTGTGCGCCCATAACCACTGCTCCGGATACTTCTCTACCATCCTCTCCAGTATCTTCTGAAACCGCTGGGTATTTTCAACGATATCCTTTTCTTCATCGCCAGACCTCGTCAGATTAACCTCCGGCATTATCTCCATTCGGTAATTGTCACCTTCCCAGATCGCGAATATCGGTACCACTGGAATCCCATACCGGAGCGCAAGAAATGCGGGTCCCCGAATCGACGATGCCTTGATTCCAAAGAAATCGACATACACTCCATCTTTCCCCCCATTCTGATCCGATATCAGTCCGAGCATCCAGTTCTTCCGCTTAAGCGCTTTAATGATTTCCCTGTTTCCCTGCTTCGTTCGTGAGATATGATTTATCCCGGTTTGCTCTCTTGCGTCGATCATCATTTTGGTCACGCCCGGATCTCGCTGCTCCTTTCCCACTGCCGCGAGATGCCACCCCGACGCCACCACCCACACTCCGCAGTATTCCCAGCTTCCGATATGCCCCGTCAATCCGATAACCCCGCCATCGCTTTTCTCAAACGCCGCTTCCAGGTGCTCCTTTCCGTTAACCTCCGGTGCAAGCGCGAGAATTTCCTCCTTCGACATATTCCCAAACCGGATAAAATCCAGCATGGTTTTCATCAGGTAAATCCCGCTGGACTTAACTATTCGCTGACGGTCTTTATCATCGTACTTTTCCTTGAACGCAAGTTGCAGGCATTCGTCCGCGACTTTCCTGTATCTTCGAAAATTCGCATGGAAAATATTGCCGAACGTCACGGCCAGTTTCATCGTACGCTCACGCGACATCCGCCTCACTATCCATGACACGATACTAACTATGTATCGCTCAAGGACACGACGCGCTCTAATCCAGAGGGGGACTCCCTGAACTTTCGATGGTGCCTGTTGTACTGACGCTGACTCCATCCGCTCCAGTTGAGAAAATGTTTTCAGGCATTTTTCCACATCCAAAAAATGCCAGAGTATAATTATCGCTGAAATATTTATTTAACCTGCCTGAGTTTTCAACACAATGTGGAAAACCACACGACACATAATGAAATCTTTCTTTTAAAACCTGCTTCCTAACCAACAATATTTTCCGGTAAAACCAGGTAAAAAATGTTTAAAAATGATTAATGACATTTTTACTGGTCCCGCGCTCTCAGTTCCTTTATCCTTTTGACGTATCCCTCATAGGCAATCACCCGGTCATACTCCTGCTGCTCACGTGCGAACCTGAGCATGTCGTTCGACGTCCTGAGCGCTTCCATCCATTCCTTCTTATCCATTAACTCTTCAATATGATAATCCCGGAATTCGCTTTCCACCTTTTGAAGTTCCAGGGGATTCTCCACAGTAGTCGCCTTCAGATTCTCAAGCAGGTCGCCTTTCTCTTTTCGTTCTTTCATGAAATTCCTGAAATCCTGATGTGTTTTCTTCGCATCCAGGTTTTGCAGCTGCTCTTCAGGACGTGTAAACACCCATAGTATCGCGGTAACCGGCCAGAGAACGATTGACACATACGCGAGCATGTCTCCCGTATCGGCGTACCTGAATTCATTGTCCTGGCGGATCCAGAGCATCACTCCCACTCCGGCCGCGAGATAAACAAGTATTCCAATTAAAGTCCAAGGCACTTTTAATGACCCCTTTATTATTTCCTTATTTTATTATCGTCAGTTTTTCGCCCTGATTCCCTCGACAAGGCTTTCCAGGTCGCGATCAGAATAAAACTCTACCGTTATTTTACCCGACCCGTTAGACTTTCGCTCTATTTTTACTTTTCGCCCTAGCGAACTTTCAAGAGTTCGCTCCATATCCTTAACAATTCCCGCTACCTGCGACTCGCTTTCCATCGCGTGATATTTCCTGGCTATCTTCTCGACCTTCCCGCCGAGCGTGACATCCTTCGCGATCTTCTCTGCCTGGCGCACACTGAGTCCGGACTTTATTACCCTGTCGAATAATTTCTCCCGGTCTGCCGTGTCCACCATTAACAGAGCCCTTGCGTGGCCGGGTGTAATTTTGCCCTCGCTGATCGCCTGCTGCATCGGCTCCGATAATTCAAGCAGCCTGAACGTGTTCGCGACAGCCGACCTCGATTTCCCGACAGCCTGTGCGATCTCTTCCTGCGTACGTGCGTAGTCATCTTTCAATCGCCTGTACGCTCTTGCGAGCTCAATATCATTAAGATTTTCCCGCTGGATATTTTCGACCAGTGCCACGGTCATCGAACTTTCCGAATCCCTAGGGTCGTGGATCAGTGACGGAATTTTCGTTAAGCCTGCTGTCTCTGCGGCACGAACTCTCCTCTCGCCTGAAATGAGCTGGTACCGCGTACCCAGGCGATTCGGCTGCAATAAAACTGGTTGCAACACGCCATGCTCACGGATACTGTCCGCGAGTTCATTCAGCTCTTCTTCGTCGAAATCACGACGTGGCTGCTGTGGATTCGGGTCGATCAGGTCCAGGCTGATCTCCCTGACCCACATTGTCTCCGACAATTCCTCCGTCGGTATAACCGGCGTCTCCACCGGCTTCTCGTTGGTCTCCGGAATAAGAGCGTCGAGCCCCTTTCCCAAAGCGGGTTTCCGTGACATGAATAACCTCCTTGGCTAATTCACAAAATGCCTCCGACCCATTCGAACTTCTGGCATACATGGTTATCGGAAGTCCGTGCGACGGCGATTCCGCGATACGTACTGTCCTCGGTATCACCGTGTCAAACACTGTCGCCTCGTCGGCAAAATATTTTCTTACTTCCTCTTCGACTTCCCTCGTCAATCGCGTGCGTCCGTCGTACATCGTCATCAGCACACCGCCGATTTTGATCGACGGATTGATTCGCTCCTTCACAAGGCCTACCGTTTTCAATAGCTGCGACAACCCTTCGAGCGCAAGAAATTCCGCCTGCATCGGGATGATAAGTCCGTCACAAGCGGTAAATGCATTGATGGTCAATATACCAAGTGAAGGAGGACAGTCTATTAATATATAATTATAATCGGCTCTGATTTCATCTATCGCATTGGACAGGATATGGTTGCGATCGTCCTTCCCCGCGAGCTGGATCTCAGCGCCCGGTAAATTTTGATTGGTTGGCAGGATGAATAAATTCTTCTGGACAGTGGGATAGATCGCCTTGCGCGCTGATGACTGCCCCATTATCACTTCGTAGACAGACACAAACAGCTCCCGACGGTTGAATCCAAGAGATAAGGTAGCATTACCCTGCGGATCGAGATCGATTATAAGGACCTTTGATCCCAATTCCGCCAGGGCGG
>DASWIV010000138.1:0-18577 GCA_036397475.1 bacterium | reverse complement strand
GTACGGATTTCGATCTGAAAGCGCACCAGGATCATGCCGGGAAAGAGCTTCAGTATTTCGATGAAGAGAATAAAGAGAAATTCATCCCATGGGTGATCGAGACATCGGCGGGAGTCGAGAGAAGTTTCCTTGTCGCGATGTGTGACGCATACACTGAGGATGAAGTCGGCGGCGAGAAACGTACGGTACTCAAATTAGCGAATTCTCTCGCGCCTGTAAAAGTGGCGGTGTTTCCATTGCAGAAAAAAGGGGACCTTCAGGAACCCGCAATGAAGCTGTATAACGAGTTAAATGATTTATTTAATTGCCAGTACGATGTCGCGGGGAATATCGGTCGGAGGTACAGGCGCCAGGATGAGATCGGGACCCCATACTGCCTGACTGTCGATTTCGATTCACTTGAAGATAAGGCTGTAACGATCAGGGAGAGGGACACAACGGAGCAGTCGAGGATAGGGATGGACAAGGTTCGGGAGTGGTTGATCAGCAGGCTGATATAAATACTTGGCGGTGTCAGCAGTCAGCGAATAAATTATATAATGCGATATCAAATCGTATTAATTCTCCGTATTCTAATAATTTTTGACGTACAAATTAGTGTTTACTAGTTTAGGGAATGCCCTTTCGGTGTTATATTATTGTAAAAGGACGTGGAGGAACAACATGAACTACTACTTCAGCACCAGGGTAAACCTGGATTTCGATGATGCTGTATCCGCGGTCACCGAGGCATTGAAAGGGGAAGGCTTCGGGGTGCTGACAGAGATCGACGTGAAAGAGACATTTAAGAACAAACTTGATGTCGATTTCCGTCCTTACAAGATCCTGGGAGCCTGCCATCCGTCAAGCGCGCACAGGGCAATAACAAACGAGCCATTCATCGGACTCATGCTTCCCTGCAACGTGATTGTTCAGGAGACCAATGGAGTGGTCGAAGTATCGGCGATTGACCCGATCGCGTCAATGCTTGCCGTGGACAATCCCAAGCTGGCGAAAGTCGGGAATGAAGTACGAGACAAGCTTCAGAATGTGATCAAGAAGCTCTCATGATCAGCCGATAGTACCGCCAATATTTTCTCCTGGTACATTACTGTGTGCATTGGAATACCATTGGTATTTATCCGGTCGTCACTCTCGAATAAGCCCTGGAAAGCTCGCCGTCAACGTCGATGTCCGGAACTGCGGATCCGAAATTCGGAATGTACTCATAATTTTCATACGGACCCTTGAGAGTGACCTGTGCTTTGCCCCACTGGTCGTTGGAAACTTCAAAAATCAGGACATCATCCTGGTAACCGTAGAGCGTGAACACCGCGTAGCCGGTCTGAAGATTCCAGTTGGACATAACCAGGAGCGTCATGGTGTTGAAACCATAGCGGCCCGCATCTTCCGCTGATGAAATTGCGGTTGTGTCGACACGATATGAACCGGGTTCCACAAGGGAGAAATCGACGAGATTGTCTGCGAACATGGGGTCATCCGCCATGGTATTTTCGATTACCCGGGCGAGCCTTGAGTGGATGGAATTATCGGAGTTAAAATGCCGCGCAATGGCGACAACACCCCATAGAATAATTGTAAGGGTGAGAGCGTAGATCAGATACCTTGATGGCATGCTGGTCCTCCTGAATATATTTTTTCGTAACTACCTGTCTGATGAGAGAATTGAAAAAGCCGAAAGGTTCATGCAGGAATAGATTGTCATGGATCGGTCAGATTAAAAATGCCGATAAAGGCGTCTGGGTCGAGATAGTTACGCTCGTATGCCGCCGCTCCACCGATAAAAATTTTTCCGGAGTGTTCTGTGTTTATCACAGGAGTTATCCACGAGTGACCATCCCTCCAGGACCTTACCCATTGAGACTCGCCATCCGGAGAAAGCCCGCACACAAAAGGATCGCCAAAAAGGATATCACGAGCTTCGACCGTGGAGTCTCCAAATGCCCATGAATTCCTTACATTTCCCGTTAAGAAAATGTTGCCGTCGCGGTCGATATCGATGTAATTCCCCGATCCGACACCGTTGCCGGAAAATCTGTTTGTCCAGATTTCATTACCGGATGTATCGATGCACCTGATATTGATCTCGTTCATTTTATTGAAATAATAGATGAGGTTGCCGTCGAGGTCGAACACCGACGATTCTCCAGTTAATCCGAGAATATAATCGAGCGCGATTGTTGAAGTGAGAGCACCATCGGAATTGAAAATCGCTATAGCGGACCTGACTTCTCCTGTCACGGGAAGGGAGCCATCGTATGGGCCTGGGTCGAATTTCATCTCGTTCTGGTAATCGAATGAGACAGCGATATAGCCTGTCCTGCTGATGTCCAATCCGTAGCAGAAATTTTTCCACTGGCATCCGAATGAGTCCACCCAGAGCTGTTCGCCGTCGGGTGAGAATTTCATTAAATAAATTTCGGGATTGCCATTAGTAGGATGGTCGATGACCATGTCGCCGGAACCAAGGTCATTGAATGTTGAGTATTTAACCAGGCCACCGCGAACCTCATTCATTCCGAAATCTCCGCATGTGTAAATATTGTCATCATTGTCGATCTCGCAGCGTGCGGCAATTCCACCCGCCCAGTTTTTCACCCACTGGAAATAGCCGGATGAGTCCAGTTTGAGGAGGAACGCTTCCAGGTAGTGAACCGATTGCACCTCCTTCTCGTTCGGTCCGGGATCGAAGTCGGCGATTCCGTTGAAGTTTCCGGCAATGTAAATGTTTGATTTTGAATCGAGCTCGATGTCGGAAGAATTAACCCCCTCGATAAATTTCGCATCAAGCAATGTTCCATCGGGACCGAATTTCATGTACGCCATTCCCGACGATGAATCGTCGGAGAATCCGGTGTAATTCTCGTTAAACGTGGAATCGACATCGATATTTCCCGTAACAGCACTCAGGACATGCAGGTTTCCGAGGATGTCAGTATCGATTGCTACAACTTTATCAACCAGTAGGCCTCCCCATTTTCCTGACCAGTCGAATGAAGGGAAGCCTTCAAACACAAAGTTCCCGGTGTAGGGTTGATTATTGCATGAGGCTGGGAGAAAGAATAACAGGCACAAAAAAATCGGCCGAAGTAAAATGGATGAATTTTTTTCCGGACGATTCAAATTTTTACTCCCGTCAATTATGGATTATTTGCCGTACTGCGAGTCCATCCATTCCTTGTACGCCGCCTGTTTTTCTTTCAGGTTGCGCCACCAGGTTTCATTGGATTTATACCACTCAATAGTCAAGCCGATATTTTCCTCGAAATCGTATCTGGGTTTCCATCCGAGTTTCGATGTTATTTTACCGGGATCGACTGCGTGGCGCGCTACGTGGCCCGGACGGTCTTCCACATGATCAATCAAAGTTGCGGGTTTGCCGGTAGCTTTTAAAATGATGTCGGTGATGTCGAGCACTGATTTTTCGCACTCGGAGGACACATTGAATACTTCGCCGTCGACACCATCGGTTCGCAGCAACAGATCGACTGCGCTGCAGTGGTCGGTTACGTAGATCCAGTCCCGGGTATTTTTTCCGTGGCCATAAACCGGGAGCGGTTTATCTTCGAGGGCATTTGTCACGAACAGGGGGATCAATTTTTCAGGGTACTGGAATGGGCCGTAGTTGTTTGAGCAGCGGGAAATTGTCACTGGTAAGCCATAGGTCGTGAAATAACTCCACGCCAGCCGGTCGGCACCTGTTTTACTGGCAGCGTACGGGCTTTTTGGCTTCAGGTCGTCGCCTTCACGCGATGGATTTCCTTCAGCTTCTCCGTAGACCTCGTCAGTTGAAATATGGACGAATCGCTTTATATCGTAGCGACGGGCAGCTTCGAGGAGAACGAATGTCCCCCATACGTCTGTTTCGAGGAAAGCGCCCGCTTCCTGGATTGATCGGTCGACATGGGTTTCAGCGGCGAAATGGACCACAGCGTCGCAATTCCGCATCAATTGCTCAACCAGTTCTTCCTCTATGATGTTCCCTTCAAAAAACTGGAAATTGGGGTTTGACCAGTATTCATTGGGGAAATTTTCCAGGTTGCCAGCGTAGGTGAGAGCGTCGAGGACGATCACACGGTCGTCGGGGTGATTTTCCAGGGTATATCTGACGAAGTTGGACCCAATAAATCCGGCTCCGCCTGTAACGAGAATTCTCATTAACTGAAACTCCTGTTAGAAAGGTAGGGGAGATATTCTAGACTGAAAGATGGATAGGGGCAAGCGCGGAGGGATAATCAGGCTCATGATGCATTATGAATACGCATGTTTTATACTCACTCCAATAAATTTGCCTGAGGTATCAATGTCGAATAACGGTGATTTCAAGGGTTATCGCGAACCGGTCGTTTCTATCCTGCAGAAGAATAATGTACGTGTCTGGTCAGATGTCGAACTTGAAAGCAAACGCGGAACTTTCAAGGGCATTATTTTGCCGCGATCAGAGACGTCGGATGAGTTTCACATAGTACTGAAGCTGCACTCGGGATATAACGTAGGCATCCACGCGAACAATATCACGTCCATAAAAGAGCTCGGATACAAGGAAGCGAAGTACGCGATCCCCGAGAAGGAATTCCCGACAAAACCTGAAAATAAAAATGTGATCCTGCTGGGAACCGGCGGGACGATCGCCTCGAGGCTGGATTATCGTACGGGAGCTGTAATACCAGCATTTTCTCCGGGTGAATTATATGGGGCTGTCCCTGAACTTGCGGACATTGCCAATCTTACTACTGAAAAGATATACGGGATTTTCTCCGAGAACATGGAGAAAAATGCATATATCGCACTGGCAAAGAGGATAGGGAAAGCGATAGAGGAAGGATATGACGGGGTTGTTATAGGGCATGGAACAGACACGATGCATCATACAGGCGCGATTTTGTCTTACATGGTCCAGAATCCGCCGGTTCCGATCGTGCTGGTCGGATCGCAGAGATCCAGCGACAGGCCGTCTTCGGACGCAGCGACTAATCTGATCAACGCGACACGTACCGCTGCCGACTGTGATATCGCCGAGGTCATGGTCTGCATGTTCGGACCGACATCCGACTGGTACGGACTCTTGCATCGTGGTACGCGGGTACGAAAAATGCACTCGTCGTACAGGTCGACCTTCAGGACAATTGGCGATACGCCACTCGCAATGGTTTCACCTGAAGGATTCACTCATCTGAAGGAGAAATTCAATCGCAGGAGAAAAGACAGGGATGTGACGGTGATTCCGACTTACGATGACCGGGTGACGATTCTTTATTATTACCCGGGAATGCGTCCGGATATTGTCGATTCGGCGGTTGAAAAAGGATACAGGGGGATAATAATCGCGGGGACTGGGCTTGGGCATGTTAACCAGCCGCTTTATGATCCGATTCAGATAGCGTGCGAAAAAGGTATGCATGTATTTATGACGGTTCAGACGCTGTGGGGATATGTGCATATGGATGTATATGAAACAGGAAGGGATTTGCAGAAGCGGGGCATTGTCCCTTGCGCCAATATGACACCGGAGGCTGCGTACATGAAATTATGCTGGGTGCTCGGGCAGGTCGATGAAGGAGAAGATGTGAAACCTGAGGGTCGAAAAAAAGTCAGAGAGATGATGCTGAAACCGATCGCGGGGGAGACGACGTCGAGAGAACCGTACAACGGAAATATAATTCTGCAGGGCGGGATCCCGGAGGTTGATGATTTCTTCGGAACGACATTGAAATACCTGTGAGAACGGAAGACCAAAGGTGAGTCTGGACAAAGAAAATGCAAGGAGTGGGAGTTGAAGAACAAATGGTGGCAAATAGGATGGTTCGATATGCCCTTTATCCTGATTTTCTTTGGAACATGGTATTTGTTCGATCAGGGAAAAATCACCATAATTACTGCAGGCTCCATAATGATACCGATAATGTTTATATACTGGATAATAGGAAGAATCGCACAGAGACCGGGGAAGGGTCCGGATAAATTATAATATCAAACGGGGGCTGCTTATGGCTAATAAATTCGCGACAGTGATCAGTTGCATGGATGGACGAATAAAAGACCCAGTCCAGATGTGGTTTAAAATCCGAAAGGGATATGACTTTGTGGACGTGATAACCGAAGCCGGTCCGTTGAAATATTTATTTTCAGAGGATCAGATGGTCACTGAAAATCTGAAAAATAACGCTCAGATATCAGTGGAAGCCCACGGATCGGATTATATAGTTGTCTCCGGGCATCACGACTGCGCAGGGAATCCATTTCCCAGGGAAGATCAGATAGTGCAGATCCATAAGAGTGTGGAAATTATCCGTGGATGGGGATTCCCGGTGAAGGTGGGGGGGATTTACGTCAATGACATGTGGGCGGTCGAGGAAATTATCTGAATTACTCAATGGTGCCGAGGTCAAGGTCAAACTCATCGGGTCCGGAGGATGTCACCGGCAGAACCCATCCCTGAAGCGTGTCGGCGAAAACGACAGCGCCTGTTTCTCCTGAATAAATCTTGAAGTGAACATCCGGGACAGTGCTTTCAATCGAGGCGTACAGCATTGCGTCCGTTTTCAGGACATCCGCGAGGTCAGCGGCTTTGTCGGGGGAAATTTTCTCAGCGGGATTGATTCCAAGTTCTTCAAATTTTGATCCAAGCTCGGGATCCTCGTACTCGAGGATCGTTATACTTTCAAGCTCGTAAAGGCGGCTCTGGATTTCCTGGAAAATCTGGCGTTGTAGGTCCGTACCCGCACCAATTGAATCTTCCACACCGATTATCATAACCGTCTCCGCGGCGATAGAATCGAGGCCTGCCTGGATTTCTTCGAAGAAAGTTTCAACCGGATCAGGCTCTGGTGGAGGGGGGGGTTCTTCCTGCGCGCATGAAGTGTTCATCGCGACAAGCGAAATCGCGAGCAGAATACTCGTGTGAACGAGGAATGCGAGCAGATTGTCTTCACGCCGCATGAAACTCACCTGTCGGCAGGAGTGTAAATTTGCAGAACCATCTTTACCGGCTCTACCTGCCGACGTAATAACATCGATTTAAAGCGCAGGGATGTTACGTCCTCTTCGACATACTTCAGTTCACGGTCGAGTTCGTATTCTTCTTCTATGGTACTTATATAGGTCTTAAAAAAGGTATTGGTGAATGTCTGGGGGAGTAAAATCACGTATACAGGAAATTTAGTGGATATGGGATCAATGCTTGAGGATTGAAAGTAGTCAGGACCGACTGAGATGTAGTGTTCGACAGTTGGACTGCTGAAATTGATTAATTGGCCAGGGGATTCCAGGACGCCAATATCGTCGGCGATCTGCTGCCATGGAATGATATAAGTTGACTGAATAAAGCCCTGACGTTTAGAATAATTGTATGATGATACAATATTAGACAATATTAGTATTGAAAGAGCAATTATTGTGATGTATTTGCCATTATTTTGTGTTATTGAGCGTGATGCTGAGTACCCAAGCAATATAAGGAATAACGGGCAGAGGAAAAACAGTCTCGATGGCGAGAATTCGAGCCCAATCCCCAGACTCGATACGATGAACGCACCCAGGAGTAAGCTGACCGCAAAAATGTGGAAAAGCAGACTGGACGCCGCTGTTTTTCGCCAGGTCCATACAGCGTAAAATAACACCAGCATTGATATTGAAGCCGGAATTGAAGCGATCCACATCCATGGCTGAATAAATTCTCCCATTGAAAACGAGTAAACTGAATAAATAATTCTTGCGATAAATCCGGCAGTCAGGTTGATCATATCGGGTACTGATCCTATATTCCTGACAGTCTGATAGGCACCTAAAGCCAGCAGGGGTATTGCCAGTACCAGCGCGCCACCCATTGATTTCAGGTATGGGCCGGAATCTTCCTTTTTCCTTCCGGTCAAAATCCTGATATGAGCAGGGATAATTACAATTGTCAGGTAATTGGCTGCAAATGCAAGAAGCAGGAAAATCGAATATTTAATATGAGGTGGTAACCATCCTCTAGTTTTTTCCTGGTCAAGGCCCTCAGTTTCCGGCAAAAGGTATAGCGCAGCCACGGTAACGAATAAGCCTGAAATGCAGTAATACCGCATCATCGGTCCGAACAGGGACAGGTGCGCGCTTCCGACAAGTAATAAAGCCGGCATTAAAAATTCATAAATGTTTGAAACCCTTTTTTTCCATAGTGCCAGTGTGAACCAGATCAGCGAGAAGTAAATTATATAAGCCAGTGCCCGTGGTCCGGGTGGTGAATACTTCAAATATTCCCTTGATTCCCCAGCATCATCACTGACAATTTTCGCAAGGGCAAAATATAGCGGGGGGTGGACATCCAATTTTATCTCGTGCCAGAATTCAGTCCACGAATCTGTTGCCGCAAGCCGTAGCGTAAACGCCTCATCCGCCCATGTAGGTTGCGGACCCCTAAGAGTAAATGAAAAATTCAGAACGAGAACAATTCCAACGATCAAGAGCAGAACCCATTGATTTGAGAGTTCAGTCCGGAAGTCAGATTTTGGGGAGGAATTGTTCATTAGTAATTTTTTGCGGCTTTAATCATTTCAGTCTTCTGGTGAGATAGGTGAGAATTCGTTTTGGCTTAAAGCCGGGAATGCTCTGGAGTTTACGTCGCTTCCTCAGTACCCATCCGATGTTGAATAGGATCCACCAGTGAGCCCACAGGATATCGGGTAAAGGCTTTTTTCTCTGGATGGATATTGGGATCTTGAGAAGGGAGTCGAGGATGATATACGGGGAAAAAGCCAGCAAGGTTGGAAAATCGTAAAAAATTAATTGCGTGAGCAGGCGGTTCCGTTCCTGGTAAAAAGCGAATTTACCGCTAATCTCTTTTTTTACCGAATGGCTTCCCACATGCCCGACAATCGAATCGGGACATTGCATAACCGGTTTATTGAGCGATCTCAGGAAAAAGCCGATGTAGACATCCTCGTAGTACATGAAATAATCAGGGTCTACCGGAGATGACGGAAGCGATTTATCGTTTTTTAAGAGGAAGCATGCCCCTGATGGATAAACAGCCGTTGTCCGATTTTTAAATACGCCGTAGACCAGGTACAGGAGTGGATTCAGGCTGGCGTTTGTGGTTTTTTTCAGTTCGGAATCACCAACATGAGAAATTGTAGCGCTGACAGCCCATGCGGATTTCTCCATTGCCATATTGACGAGGTTTTCGTACCATCCCTTACGGAATTCGATATCATTGTTTGCAAAGATCAGGAAATCCTCGTCGAAATTTTCGTATGAGTAATGTAAAGCGCCAGCGTAGCCTGTATTCTTCTGACGCCGATCGACGTGGATTCTAAAGTTATGGTCATGGGGTATGAGGTTTTTAGATGGAGATCGGGAGAAGTTATCGAGAATGGTAACCGGAACATCGTCGGGGATGGTGTCAATTAATGAATTTATGCACGCGGGAAGAACATCGGCGCCATCGTAATCCACTATCACTATCCTGACAGAAGGCATGGGGGAAGTTTAATATGAACGGGTGTTTCACGCAAAGCCGATTCTTTATTAACCCGTGATTTATACATTGGGAAAAAATTTGAAAAAAATCCATTTTTAGCCTAAAGTCTTCACAACTTCAGTCGACAAATTCGATAAGGAACCGATGGGTTTCGATTAAACATGCGTTTTGTCGCTTTTACGGGTGGGGCAAAACGAAAAAAACCTGGAAGGGAGCGAACACGTGGGGTGTTCCTCGAAGGAGGAGGTGAATGAAAATCCGCTTTGTGGAGCGATAACGAACGCTTCGCGAGCGAATTTTTGCGTTTTAGCGCAGAAACCCGGCATGGTCGAATAATCGCCGGGGAGGAGGCGAAGGAACGCTTCCTTTTCATCACAATACTCAGATTCTCATGGAGGAGAATTAATGAGTGTTCTACAGATTAATCAGAACATTATCGCTCTGAACGCATTACGCAGTTTGGGGCAGACAAGCCGGATGCTCTCGAAAAACGTCGAGAGACTATCAACCGGTTTGAGAATCAACCGCGCCGCCGATGACGCAGCGGGACTAACAATTTCCGAGCGTCTACGTGCACAGGTCCGCGGTTTGAAACGAGCCAGCCAGAACGCACAGGAAGCAATCAGTCTCATCCAGACCGCTGAAGGAGCGCTGTCTGAGACTAACGGCATCCTGCAGAGAATTCGTGAGCTGGCAATTCAGGCTGCCAACGGCATCCTGACCCAGAACGACAGGGGAGAGATCCAGCGCGAAGTCGATCAGCTGATTGGCGAGATCGACAGGATCGCGAACTCGACCCAGTTCAACTCGAAGACCCTGCTTAACGGGCAGGCAGCCGCCCTGACAAGTGTCGACGACCCGTCGAACACGAGTCTGATCATCAACGGCGACGTTGGTAAGGGCGGAAACTTCACCATCAATACCACACTGCTGGAAGCTCCGACACTGGCGGTTTACAAGACCGACCATTTTCACACGATTGCCGGAGCCGACCGGGTAGGTATTATCAATGGCGAAGTGACCTACCTCAACCACGCCGATTTCGCTGGCGGATCTTCAAACATTGGTCTGGACCAGCTTGAAGTCCAGTCACAGACATCGGGTGGAAGACTGCTCGTAAGCTTCGGCTCGGCGGTAGTCAGTGTTGTAGGAACATCGGTCGCGGTTGGAGCCGACACAATTTTCGATTCACTGAACGCGCAGGAAATCACGCTTGGAACCGACAGGATCCACCTGACAGGTTTCGATGTGAATGGCGCTACGGTGGATTCAACCCTGTTAATTTCAGCCGGCACGACCTATGCAAGTATCGCGACATGGGCTGAAAACGCGTTGTTCTCAGCTCCCGGCACAGACGGTATCGTCACATTTGGCGCGTCGGATGGAAGATTCGAGATTTCAGGAGCGGCTGGTGTTTCAGTCGTTATTTCCGGTCTTGATTTCGAGGATGTCGATTCAAGCGGAAGCAAGCTGAATCTAAGCGTTGCTGCGTTCAGTGTCGCAGGCGCGAGCGCTAATTTCGGCGACGTATTCTACGATCAGGCATCGGTCGCTATTACGGCGAACGGTAACAGGGTTGTAGAAACTGTCCAGGGCAATGATCCTCACGTACTTGGTGATGGCACAACCGGCGAACTTGAGGTCAGGTTCAACGGTGATGTCACTACCGGATCTGATGATCTTGTCCTTAACAAGCTTGGCCAGAATGAGCTCCAGCAGTATGGAACAGTGACCCAGACGTCCACACCGGCCGGCAACTACACCTTCAGGGTGTCAGCGCTTTCCGACAGGACATACCGGGTGACCAACCTCGATACGGGCAGCATTTCCAGCACGATATCGATTGCTGAAGCCGGGACAGCTGGCAATCTCAGCCTGGATTCATTCCAGGGTCTGAGGATAAGTTTCGACGCTATCCTGGTGACCGGTGAAACCGGTATCATTCACTCAAGCACGAATAATGTACTGCAGGCACAGAATACCACCCAGCTGCAGTCGATTGCCGCGTTCCAGGAGAACGGTGTATTCAACGGACGCGATTTCATCGAGATCGGCCTTGCCGCGGTACCCCTCGGCAGGACAACGTCAGTCATTCTCAACAAGACCGATACTGTTGAAGACCTGGTTGGCAAGATCTCACTTGCTATCGCCAATCCGTCAAGTACGCTGGATCTGAACCTGGAAGATTCGCTTGTGGGAGGCGAATATCCCGATCTCGTGCATTTTAACCTGACCGGTCCTGCATCGGGAACAATCTCGATTACGAGTCCAGTCCCCGGTGTGGAGATTGTATTCTCAGGTGGCGAGTCGGCAATCAACGCCCTCAGCCTGTTCCAGATTCGGGAAACTACGGTCGCCAACTACCAGGTGAGTGTAGTGAATATCGAAACTGGAGCATTAGTCGCACAGGGTGAGAGTAATACAGGCGTATTACGTGGAATTCTTGCAGGTGTCGAGCTTCGGTTCGATACAACGCAGGGATTCAAACTCGATCCTGATGGAACGACCGATCAGGTACAGGCTCCTTACAACCTGGATCCGTACACCAGTCCCATTGTAAGTGTGAGCGCGAATTACACGGGCACAACGTTCGTACACATCGTACCGAACGCGTTGACCTTTCAGATTGGCGCTAACCAGGGACAGTCGCTGCAGTTGGCGATCGGCCAGCTCGACGCGAAAGCTATCGGAATCGACAGCATCCTTCTGTTCAGCCAGGAATCTGCCGAGAGGGCGATCACCCAGGTTGATACGGCTATCGATCAGGTTGCAAGTTTCAGAAGTAAGCTAGGTGCGATCCAGAACCGGCTTGAGTCGACAATCCGGAACCTGGATGTAGCGCATCAGAATCTCGCAGCCGCCGAATCCGGCATCAGGGACCTGAATATCGCGGAGGAAACGATTTCCTTCACGAGAAACCAGATCCTGCTGCAGAGCGGTACGGCGGTACTGGCGCAGTCTAATCTGCTGCCCCAGACGGTCCTGCAGCTGCTGAGATAACCTTCTCTTTTATTAGTTAATCATGGAGAGGTGATCTCATGACAACCATTGACAAACTTGGAGCGGCAATTGTCCGACAGGTTACAAAGCACGCGAAACAGGATTTCAACATCCCAATGGTGAAATCCAGAAAGCCTGCAATCGAGCAGAAGAAGCCGGTTGAGCCCGTTAAGCGTGTAATGAAGTCGGAAGAAGCAAAGCAACTCCGGGAACCCTCGGACAAGGGGCGTCGGGTTCATGAGACTTTGGAGGATAAACGGATGACTCTCCAGGAGTTAGCCGAACACCTCCGAAAAATCAACCTCACTTTCGACCTGTTTGAAGTGCAGGCGAGATTCACGACTAATAGGGAGACAGGTGAAATCTCGGTCGAGGTTATTAACCAGCGGACCGGCGAGGTTATCCGGAAAATTCCGCCTTATGACCTGCCAGAGTTTCACAATGCATTACTGCGAGGTGATCCACTGGCAAAGGACATCAAGGCGTGAAACCTGCAGATGCTACCCAATGAACAACAGGTAGCCATGCGGGAGTCGAGCTTCTTCGTTTACAGGAATTTTTTCCGGGAGGGACTTCACAATGAAGCCCCTCCCGGATTCAAAAAAATTGAGCTTTATATTATGGTTTATCAAAGTTATGGGGATCGCTGTCGAAATAAAACATATACCGCTCTAAAAGAGCCGCGTTTCAGCATGCGTGTGTAAAGGATAGTCAAATGGTCGGAGACATTACTTTTTCAGGATTGCTTTCGGGGATATCTACAGACGAGATAATTGCCGCACTGGTGGACATCAGGCGCCAGCCGATCAACCAGCTTGAAACCCTCGCGGAGCAGCAATCGTTTCAGAGAAAAGCGTTCCAGGTTGTGAACCAGTCCGTACTGAACTTTCAATCGTCGCTTTTAAATCTCAGGCTCGAACGAACATTCCTGTCAAAACTTGTAGAGTCGTCAAATAGTTCACTTTTGACCGCGACCGCCGGATTCAATGCCGTGCCTGCCACCCATTCGGTAACCATCAGCTCTATCGCCAGCGGTGCGAGGGCGACCAGCGGGTTGAACAACAAATCTCTCGAAAGGGCAGCGATCAAGCTTGTCGCAGGAAATACCGCAGGAATCGCCACGATCGCGATGACCGCAAACAATCTTGGAGGAACCAGGGCGCTGTCGGACACACTCCTTACGGATACGCTGCAATCCGGAACAGGATCGTCGACTCCTACCCAGGGCGACAGGATAAAGATCGACGTCACACTTAAGGACGGATCTTCGAACACAGCGTATTTTACGTTCCAGAATAACGCGTCAGATACCATGGAAAGGCTTCGCCAGACCATTCTCAGCGCCTTCCAGGGAGAAGCACAGGTATCAATAGACGCAAATGGCGGATTTTTAATAACAGAAACCGATCCATCGACCGCAACCGAATTTTCTCTTGATGGCCTTACATTTATCGATGAAGATTTCTCGGGCAGTACTTTTTCGATCGCGTTAGGAAACACGACAGCCGCGAATATGGCGTCGTCAAGGTTACTTGTCGGTACAAGGACTTTCACCACAAATTCATCGCAAGACATAGCCGACGGCACCGAACTACTGACCGCGCTCGACCAGTTCAGCGGAGGAAGCCTTACCGGTGATGAAACTATTGAAATTTCAGGGACCCAGTACGACGGCGACTCTGTCTCCACGTCATTCGCAATAACCGGAGCGACAACTCTCAATGACCTGATCGCCCAGCTTGAATCAGATTTTAACGATGGAGCGAATCCTCCGTGGGAAACTACAGTAACTTTGGAAAATGGAAAACTGGTTTTGCGGGACCAGGCTACCGGATCTTCGGAGACTGAAATATTCCTGAGTTTCGACGATCCCGACGGATCGCTCAGTTTAAGCCTTGGATCATTTGCCGTAGTGGATGAAGGATCCAGCGACAACACAAAAACAATCAGAACATCCGGATTCACATCTCCAGCAGAAGGAAAACACCTGGTAACGTCGACCGATGGACGCGGGGGCATTGTTACCGGAACCGTAAGCCTGACTGAGGATACGATTCTTTCATCACTCGGCGTGACTGAAACCGGACTGTTCACGATAGACCGTGACAATGGATCGGGAATAATCGATCCGGTAAGTATCATCGGTTTGACGGGACGGTCGACAGTCAGGGATCTTGTGGACGCAATCAATTCACAGGTTCCTGGAGTTACCGCCCAGCTTGTTGACGATGGCGGGGGGGCATATAATTTTCAGATAGCAGCGTCGCAGGGAGGAGTCGATTTGCGCCTGACCGATGAATCGACCGGCGTAGGGATACTTGAAAATGTACTCAATCTCGACACTGTCGGAATCGACTCCGACATCAGCACGCTTACAGATTCAGGGCTTGCCGCGGTTGAATCTGCAACAACCGTGTCCACCGACTACACGCTTACAACAATTTTTACACCTGATAATGGAGGACCGATCCAGCGAAGGACAGTAGTCGGAACAGATGGGACCCCGGTTACCGGCTTGATCGAAAACGCCCAGATCTCCGGTTCTGCCGGAGCATTTGACGAAGGTATCGCGTTGTTTTACTCGAACCAGTCGAGTGAATTGAATGTCGGACCGGCCACATCTTCCTATCTTTTCGGGTCCTCCGGAGTTGCCGATCCTGCCCGGACATCGACACCGTCACTGAACATTTTAACTTACGCAGACAACTCGGGACTTGAAATACCGCTGACGTCGGGCACATTCTCAATTAACGGCGTACAGATTCAGATAGATAACACATCGACACAGACTCTGGATGAGATCATGGGACTGGTGAATTCATCGGGTGCCGGTGTAGTAATGGAGTATAACGCGGTTCACGACCGGTTCGAGATACACCGCCCGGATGCGGGTAATACGTCGCCGATCACGGTAGGAGCAGCGGGTGATACTTCGAATTTCCTTACCGCACTTGGACTGACAGCCGGTGCGGGAGCGGTGCAGTTTACCGGAACGGTTGAGGACAATGTAAAACCTGATAGTTCGCTGGCTTTCTCAGGACTCAGCATTCCAACTGTCAGTGGGACCTTTACTATCAATGGGGTGAAAATAACTGTTAATGCCGGCGCGGACAGCCTGAATGACATTATTAAAAGGATCAACGACTCATCGGCGGGAGTGACAGCCAGTTACGATTCCGCCCAGGACAGGTTGAGCCTGGTTCAGGACCTGAACGAGCCACCGCTTTACAACAAGATTCAGATTGGAAGCGCGACCGATACGTCGAATTTCCTGTCATCGATGCGCCTGACCGACAGCTACCAGGTTTCGCAGGCGATCGGCTCTTCACGGGTGAAGGCGGAATTTACCGTAGACGGGCAAAGTTACATCAGGGATAAAAATGAGATAGACGATGTCTTAAACGATGTCACTTTCACCTTGAAGGGCTCATCGGAGACTCCGATCTCACTGGATGTAAGTGCGGACACCACACGCGCTACCGAAGCGATCAGGGATTTTGTGGTGAGTTACAATGAGATGGTGCAGGCGGCGGACGTTCCTCCACTAACGGATGATGAACGCGACGGATTGCTTCCACTGTCCGACGCTGCCCGAAACAAGCTTACATTCTCGGAAATCGACCAGTATGAGCAGAATCGCGAGCTTTATTACATCCAGAACACAATTTTTAATTCGACAACTGTCAGGCGTCTTGACAGCAGTGCCAGGTTGAGCCTGTTCAGCCCCGTGCGCAGTGCGGCGGACAATGCGATCAGGCAGTTATCAGAACTTGGGATAACAACAGGGGATACCGGCCTGGGAGTAGACCTCGCACGGTCGCCATATCTTGTTGCGGATTCAACCGATCCGGATGAGATAATGCAGAAGCTGGAGTCGAACACCACCCTTCAGAACGCGTTGTTGAACAAGGCTGATGAGGTCCAGAACCTGTTCATGGCGGACCAGAAATCGACGGCTACCGCCACGGGAAATATAGATCTTTCGCTGGGGGTGGCACTCGGTGAAGACCTCGTTTTCACGATCAGTAACGGGAACGCAACAGCTACAGTTACTCTTGACGCAGGATTCACTCCGGCGTCGAAAATTATTTCAGAAATCACGAACGCATTATCACAGGTCGGCCTGGCAGGGATAATTGATGTCGACCAAACCGATGGTGGATTTCTGGAGCTGACATCCGAAACCGGGACCGGGCGAGCCCGCCTTATTATTCAGGACGTCTCAGGTGAGGGGATCGCGAACACGATCGGGATCGGCTCGCAAAGCGTCACCGGCGCAAATGCTGCCGACAATGCCGGACTTGCGCGCCGCCTGGATAATCTGATGGATGCGTACTCCGGTACGCAGGGTGTTATAAATGAAAAAATAAAACTGGGCGGTTTCATAGACCAGGAATTGATCCGGATAGCCAAGAGAATCGACGATATGCAGTACAGGCTTGACCTGTACCAGCAGCGGTTACAAAGGGAATTCGCGCAAATGGAAGTATCGCTGACCTTATTTTCGCAGACAAGTTCGTTTCTTACATCCAGGTTGAACGCAGCCCAGGCATTATCCCAGTCGAGTAATTCATCCACGTCGTTTGGATAATGTCAGAGCATGGAATGGAGAAATAAGTTACAATGACACACGCTGACTCACGGGTTAACATGATGGAATTAACAATAAACGGTACCAGGACAGACCTGGAACTTGCAGGTGTCGAAACTTTTCTCCAGTTGATCGAGCATATCGAACGAACGGTTGTTGTTCCTCCATCGGTTATAACAAAGGTTGTACTGAATGGAGAAGAACTGGACCAGGGACAGGAAATAGGGCTTGGCGCGTTCGCGATAAGCGAGATCGCCACACTGGAGATCGAATCGTCCAACCAGGTCGAGCTTGCACACCAGGCATTGACGGATTCACAGGAATATCTTCCGGTAGTATCGAGTGTGCTCGAAGAAGCCGCGAAAACTATTCGGGAAGGAAAAGTGGACCAGGGACTTCATGAAGCGAGTGAAGCACTTGGAATAATCAGCGATTTCGGACAGGTTCTTGAAGGAATCAGGATCGCGTTCATGATCGATTTGACCCAGGTAAGGGTTGACGATTACACTTTACTTGATAAACTTAACGACCTTGGCAGGTTGGCAAGAGAAATTCTGGATGCGGCAGGCTCGGAGGAATGGGTCCAGTTTGCCGATTTGATGGAGTACGAATTGTCGCCACTGCTGTACGAATGGATGGCGGTGATTCCGTCGCTGATCCAGTTGCTTCCTGAAATGGAGCATTCGAGCGATGTGGATGGCGTGGATTAAGAATGTAAGGAAGTATGGGTACGGGTGAATAATCCCTCTCTTACATTCTGACTAAATGGGTCCTGGAAATTGGGGTTTCTGTGCGCGAACTAAATTTCGTGCGCCTGGTGTATTGAGCGCCGGAAGGAGTCGGCTATGGCCCATCAGTCAGTAGAGGAAGAGAAAGTCAAGGTTCTTTCTTACCTGGAAAAAAATCTCGAGGTCCTTGCGAAAGTAAACCGGGCTCTCGCCGAAAAAATGCGGTCACTTCCCGGCGACGGTACCGATCCGATTTACACCGGTACAATATTTTCAATCGAAAACGCAAAGAATAATATCCTCACAATGAAAGCCGCCAGCGGTGAGGAGACGGTTTACCTCCATTCAAAATATGACCCGATCCGTGAAGCGACCGATAAGGTCCGCGGCGCATTCGATGAAAAAAAGAAGAATTATTTTGTTGTGCTGGGATTCGGACTTGGATACACAGTCGATGAAATCCTGAACGAGTGTTCTCCAAATACTAAAATCGTGGTAATCGAAGCCCATATGGCGGCTTTCAGGCTTGCGATGGAGGTCAGGGACCTGACTCACATCATTTCCGACCGGCGGATCATTTTCGCCTTTGGGAACCGGATCGAGGATGGACTTGGAGCGTTCATCGGCACTTATGTGCTTGCCGAGACAACCGGAGTCGGGTTTATAGAGATCACCGGAAGAACAAAACTGCCATCAGGCGAGTTTTACCATAGTTTTCTTGAGCGGCTCAAAGGTGTGATCATAACTTCGGGTGGCAATTTCCAGACATTGATGACAATGGCGTGGACGTACCAGAAGAAC
>DASWIV010000137.1:0-2779 GCA_036397475.1 bacterium | reverse complement strand
TACCTTGATAATCAGTGCGCAGAACGGAATCGATCCGGAAGGCGAGATTGCGAAATACGTTTCCCCCGATTATGTAACCAGGATGGTTATCAACTTTGCCGGGCATCTCGAAGAAAATGGGACTGCGATTGTTAATTTCTTCAATCCCCCGAATTCATTCGGACAATTGACCGAAAAGGACCATCCGGTTGTAGGAAAAATCACACGTGCACTGAATTCAGTCGACCTGACTTCTGAAATTGTCGACACCTTTACCATGAAAAAAAAGGCGTGGACCAAGACAATCCTCAATGCGTCGGTAATGCCTGTATGTGGTATGATGCGCCTCACGCTGTCGGAAGTGATGTCATGCGCTGTAACCCGGAAAATTACGGGCGAACTGGTCCATGAAGGGATCAATGTCGGGAATAAGGTCGGGTTCGGTTTTACAGATGATATGTATGACACGTGCATGTATTACCTTGACCTTGGCGGCGACCACCATCCGTCGATGACTAAAGATCTGATTGAGAAAAAACCTACGGAAATTGAATTCATCAATGGAAAAATTCTGGAGCACGGATTGAAATACGACGATGTATCTGTACAGGTAACCAGGATCATGGTTATGTTCATAATGACGCAGGAAGTCGTGAACGGGACGAGAAAACCGGATGAATTTCCGGATTACATAATGAACAACTAGACATTTATTGAGACAAAGGAGCATTCTAATGGCAGTGGACTCAAAATCAATGGAATACCGCAAACCGGCGAGAAAATCTCCCACCATGTTCAAGCCGAAAAATCCGGAAGAATTTGATTTCAAATCTATCATCTACGAAAAAAAGGATGGGATAGCCCGCGTTACGATCAACCGCCCGCAGGTGTATAACTCCTACAACCTTGACGCGCTGAAGGAAATGATCGACGCGTTCGACGATGTCGCGATCGATGACAGGATCGGGGTGGTAATACTACGTGGTGCAGGCGATATGGCATTTTGCACAGGAGGCGATGTCAAGGAATACGCCGAGAGCATTGTAAAGGGAAAATCCCAGGACATGTGGGGCTGGATGAATTTTTTTGTCAGGGCTCACGACGCGCTCCGCAATTGTGGTAAAACCACCATCGCTGCATTGAACGGAATTGTTGTCGGTGGGGGAAATGAATGGAACCTCAGCTGCGACATCGCCATCATGGCGGAGACGGAATATATTGAGAAAAAAGGAAGGAAGATTCCTACAAGGTATATTAAGCAGGTCGGCGCAACTGTCGGAAGTGTCGCAGCCGGTGGAGCGACACAATATCTTCCGCTGGTCGTTGGACTCAGGCGGGCGAAAGAAATTCTTCTCTTCAATCGCCCGATTCCTCCCCAGACTTGCAAGGAGTGGGGCCTGGTCAATGAAGTTGTCCCATATGACGAACTCGATGGAGTTGTCGATGAATGGGCGCACGACGCTCTTAACCAGTTCCCCGGATCAATCAGGTCGACACGAGAACAGCTGAATTTCCTTCCCAATCTTGTCTGGGGATCCACACTCGGCTTCGCGAAAGATACCCTTGTCAGAAATATGGGTGGTATTGAATCGTACTTTGGCATGGTCGGATTTGTCGGGAAACGAAAAGTTGATTACGACTCTATCAGACGAGCAATGGAAGAAGGCGCTGACGCCGAGAATCTGTTCGGTCCCTATACAAACACCTGCCCTGAATGTGGAATCGAAGGGCTTCCCCTCGATTTTGAATACTGCGGATTCTGCGCCGCCAAACTGAATAACGAATAATGCAATTAATGAGGATGAGCTAATGACCCCGGAAAAAATGAAAGCCGCTGTCCTGCATGGACCTAAAGACCTGAAGGTGGAGGAAGTCGATGTACCTGTCCCCGGACCCGGTGAGGTACTTGTGGAAGTCGCCGCGAACGGACTTTGCCATACGGATTTGACTTATTACGAGGCTAAGATACCGGAGAAAATGCGCATTTATCCCTTGATCCTCGGCCACGAGGCTGCCGGAAAAGTGGCAGGCGGCGATGGAAATTCAGGCTTGCAGATCGGAGACAGTGTGCTTCTCCCCCCGGTATATGGTTGCGGAGAATGCGAATTGTGCAAAGCTGGAATGGATAACATCTGCAGGCGAAGCGTCATGCTTGGTGGAACCCGCCACGGAACTTACGCCCAGTACATCACCCTCCCCGCAAAATACGCGTTCAGGATGGACTCGTCGGTTGACCTCCAGCGTGGATGCATTTCCGCTGACGCTATCGCGACTGTGTATTTTGCCCTGAAAGAACGAGTGAGTGTAAAGCCGGGCGATTCGGTCGCCGTATTCGGCGCTGGCGGACTTGGCCTTGCCGCCCTGAATGTAGCGAGGGAACTCGGGGCAGATAAAATTTACGCGGTCGATATCCGGGATGACAGCCTCGAAGCCGCTGAGAAGATCGGCGCGATTCCTGTTAACAGCAAAGGTAAGGAAAAAATTTACAAGGAACTGAAGTCAATGTCTAACGATGGAATTCGTGTGGCAATTGACTGTGTAGGACTGGGAATCACGGTAGGCGAAGCTTTCAATACCGTTTGCATGGGTGGAGAAGTGGCAGTTATAGGATTTTCACTCGAAGAAGTGACCCTCCGCTGCGGGAATTTCATGGGACTCCAGAAACGTATTGGCGGCTCGTGGGGATGCCCTACCCGCCTTTACCCGGAAATCGTAAAACTGCTCGAATCCGGCGGGATCGAGCTGGATGTGCTTGTCAGTAAATTTTATGAACTCGATGATGTCGAGCAGGCTTTCCGGG
>DASWIV010000136.1:0-5004 GCA_036397475.1 bacterium | reverse complement strand
TTACTTCCTTAGCGCTCAGACCGTAACCCGACGTCAAATACTGCCACGCTTCGGCTACACGTTCCGGGGTTTTGACCAGGCCTTCGCGGGCAGGGTCTTCCCCGATCTCGACGAGAAGCTCTTTCACGAGTTTTTTCGTTTTATCTAAATCCATTAAATAAATTCCTCTCTAAGTTCCTTTGTGAATTCCACGAGTTCCTTCAATTCATGCGAGCGGAAATTATATGCTATTTTTTCGATCAATTGTCCAGTTTCGGGATGAATCGCTGTCGGACCTATCTCGTTCAGGGGGAGAAGAACGAAGTCACGTTTGAGTATGTCAGGATCGGGAATACGCAGGTTTCCATCATCAATTATCTCCCGTCCGAAAAGAAGAATGTCGAGATCGATCGTACGTGAGGCGTATTTATCGGCTGTACGGAGACGTCCCAGCTCATCCTCGATATCGAGAAGTTTTAAATCGAGCTCGAATGGAGTGCCGTGGAAAATGATCTCTACCACGCCGTTAAAGTAATTTTCCTGCTCGGGACGGTCTATCGGAGAAGTTTCGTAAAATGTGGATATCGCCGCTATCGGCGCAAACTGGCGGACCAGTCTGAGTGACATCTTTACATTCGCCTCAGGCTCAATGTTCGATCCTACGCCGATGAATATCCTTGGCATTTCATCCCTGCTTCCTGGTTATCTCCACCCCGACACTTTTCGCGTAGCGAAGCGCAGTCGGCTTTTCGACCCGCACCATCACCTTATCAACCCTGCTATCCTCAAGCACACAATCCGCGAGAGCCTGCGCGAGCGCTTCCACAAGAAAATACTGTGATTTTTCGATCATCGCGATGACTTTTTTCTTGAGAGCGCGATAATCGATTGCATCGGCGAAATCGTCTGTCTGTCCTGCTTTCGACGTATCTGTCGTGAGCTCAATATTGATAATCACGTCCTGTTTTTCGCGGCGTTCATCATCGTTGATTCCGAGTATGCATCTGACCAGTAAATCCTTTATAAAAATCTTGCCCATGGTCATCTCTCCACAATATGGCGTCCCCCGTCAGTGTATATGACCTGACCGGTGATGAAATTCGACTTCGCGAGAAACACGACCGCGTCCGCGACATCCCCGGGTGTGCCGGCATAATTCAATGGAAGGTTTACCACCAATTCTTCAAGGTACGATTCATCTTTTCCTCCGGGAGGAAGCACAGCTCCCGGCGCGACAGCGTTTACCCTCAAAATCGGACCATACTCAACCGCAAGCATACGTGTCATCTGATGCAGTACATGTTTCGCGAGAATATATCCCGCGTGGTTCATGTCGAGCCCGTTAATTCTGGTATCGAGAATATTCACAACCGCGCCTGAATTTCCTTTCTTCAGGGAAGCCGCGAATTTTCTGGTCAGTTCGAATGGCGCCCACGCTATCAACCTGATAGTTTCTTGAAGCGATTCCATTGTCAGATCGGATAATTTCTCTTCCCTGAATGTCGCCGCACTGTTTACAAGCACATCGATTCCGCCGGTTAAATCCACAACCTCATTAATCAATTCACCCACAATTTTCGGGTCGGATAAATTCGCCTGTATCATCCAGGTTTTTATTCCCGATTTATTCAACTCATCGGCAAGCGATTCAGCTCCATCCGGCGACGATTTGTAATGAATGACAACATTTGCGCCCTCACCAGCAAAAGCGCCGCAGATAGCGGCGCCCAGGCGTACCGCTCCGCCCGTGACAAGTACCGTTTTTCCCTGAAGAGAATTGCTCAACTCATTAATCCGTTAATTTTCGCCGCAAGAATAAAATCGTTCTTCGACAGCCCGTCGATTTTATGTGTCGTCAAATCGATCTTCACTTTCTTGTACGAATGGAGAAGAATATCCGGATGATGGTCCTCCGACTCGGCAATTTCCGCCACCTTATTAACAAACGAGATGGCTTCCCCGAAATTTCCGAAGACAAATTCCCTCTCCATCGATTTCTTGCCGATATCCCATCCGGGAGTTTCCGCTGCGAGCATGCACGCTTCCTCTCCGGTCAGCGGGGGAGTATCTCCCCTGCATGGCTCACATTTGCTTTCCACCAATGACATGGTTTTCTCCTTGAAAATCAAAATAATATTATCGCATTTTTAGTTTTTAGCTTCTAACTTCCACATGCCTTTTGTAAATTCTGCAAAATCATTATCAATATTTATTATAAAACATACTGGCTCTATATCCTCCGTTTCAGAGGATACATATATGGGAATGGCACTCCTTCTCTCTGTTTCACCCAACCTTGCATAATCATCATTAAAGCAGATAAGCGTATCGTATTCGGAAATATCTATTAACGCCCATTCAATTCCGGTATTTTCATCTTTCAGAATTTGAGGGTACAAAAATGTTTGTTGATGATTCTGACTCGTGCGAATCCCTCTTCCTTCAACCGGCGAGTAATCGAGCAGGTATTTAGTCCAGATGCAATACTCACTCGGGAAATAATACGTCCAGTGCCTGTAGTCATCTTCCCCACCGAGTATAACCGTTCCGGAAATATCCAGATCCTGCATATGAATAGTATTCAGTACTGATTCAATGTACAAGTCCCTCGCTATTATCCCGTTCAGGCTTTCCTGTTCGGTGCTTGCAGGATGAGTAAATGTCCCGTAATACGACATCACCATGAGCCCTGTCATTATCAATGCCACAAACGGCTCCACTCGTTTATCGGGCTCATTATTTTCTTTTTCACCATCCTCCGAGATACTCTGCAACTTCATGAATTCGGCGAATCTCTCTATTCCCCATCCCGTAAGCAGCATGAACGCCGGGAGGAATATCGTGAAAATACCGATGTAATTTACATAAATTGCGGTGAACAGAAGAAATCCCGGGATTACCCACAATCCGAACAGCCATTGCCGGAATTTTCCTTCACCTGTCCGAGGTGTCGGAATAAACTGGAACGAAACGAACAGGAACGCGAATATTCCGATAGTGGTGAGAAATATCGTGTTCCCGAAATGCATCGCGAGAAATCCCCCGACTCCAAGAGGGAACAGCATTATGACCCTTTTGATAGGAGCGCCTTTTTCTGTTGTAACAGGAATCAGCAGGAACAGGAGAAGCCATTTCCCCATCCCGACTCCCCTCGCCAGAAAATCTGCGATGGATCCGGTTGTCGCCACAAACTCACCTACCGGATTATTGGACCATTCGGAAAATCTCAGGACATGCTTTCCCGATTCGCTGCCGATCGTAGCAAGAAATTGGCCGATGCCGCCTGTCAGAATTATCACAGGCGTATAAAATATCATCATCGACATAAGGAACAAGAATGAATAAGAGAAAATCCTGATCAGGTAATATGGAAGTTTCTCATCCGATTCATTCCTGGCGTAAAGCCAGACGCATAGCGGAAATGTAAGAATTCCCGCCGGAAGCCAGAACGCCGACGATATCCCTGCGACTACCGGAATCAGCCATTTATATTTCCGGCTGACCTTCAAAGCAATCCATACCGAGACAGTTGAAACCGCCGCTCCGGATATATACGCAAGCGCTATAGATGAAAAATACCACAGCAGCGGATTAAACGCGGACAGCACTCCTGCGATTATTCCTCCACGTGGACCGATCAATTTTTTACCGATATGGTGAACCGCGACAGACAAAATAACCGACGATAATATCCCGACTGTCACAAGAGCGGTATTGTCATCTTGTAAAAATTGATTGAAGATCCATCCAAGCCCGACATACGCGGGGTATCCAGGCGGATGTGGCTGATGTCCGGCAATATTGTAATTATGCATTCCTAGCGCGAACTGCACGGAGTCCCACTTGTGCAGAAACCGCGACATGGAGAACAGCCGCGATACGAGAACGATCAGGATAATTGCGATATCGGTGATAAGTGAAAGAGATGGGATTTTTTTTGTTTCCGACATCGCGTTACGTGGTCAGACATTCACTCCGAACGATTTTACGGTAAGTTTGACCCCATCGTCGAAACTCATCGACGGGGTCCAGCCAAGGACAGATTTTGCCTTCGAGCAATCGAGAGCAATCCTGGCAACTTCAGGAACCTCGGGAGCGTTTTGAGCTTCGAGCGCCCTGTCCCCGAAAGCATTCGCTATCGCCCTGTACACCTCATGTACATCCGTCTCCACACCGGTGCCGATATTTATGATCTCGTTGTCAGCTTTATCCATGGCGGCGATATTTGCGGCGACTACATCATGAACGTAGACATAATCCCTCGTATGGTCGCCGGATCCAAAAATGACCGGATTCTTCCCATCGAGAATCCTCTCGGTAAAAATAGCGACCACACCTGCTTCACCTTTCGCAATCTGCCTCGGGCCGTAAACATTGGCGTAGCGGAGAATCGTATATTTATAGCCATAAAGTCCGCTCAGATTTTTTATGTAATTCTCACAAGCCTGCTTGCTTATTGCGTAAGGGCTTTCAGGATTTGTCGGGTGCGTCTCAGAGACCGGTAACGATGCCGGACTCCCATAAATAGCCCCGCCTGTCGAGGCGAATATAATTTTCGGAGTATTGTGCTCGATCATCCTTTTCAGAATATTCAATGTCCCCAGAACATTGACACGGCAGTCGTAAACAGGGTCCTCGAAACTCTTCCGGACATTTATCTGCGCGGCATGATGAACGACCAGATCGAACTTTCCGTCATCGAAAATTGCCGAAACCAGTTTCCTGTCCTTGATAGTTCCCTCCACCACTTTCGCCTGCGCATTGACATACTCTCTCTTGCCAGTAGAGAAATCGTCGATGGTGGTCACATCGTGGCCAAGTTCAATCAGTCTGTCCTGGATATGCGAGCCGATAAATCCTGCCCCACCGGTGACAAGTATGTTCATTATTACCTCCGAAAATCGTGGAGTCAGTCTATCGGATTTATCTCCCGAGGGCAAACGGGAAAAGCGTTCATATTTGCATTACAATCTTAAGCAATGGCGGAATTGTCAGCAATAATGGTTGTCCTTTACGCGTGGATGA
>DASWIV010000135.1:0-6360 GCA_036397475.1 bacterium | reverse complement strand
CTTCGAGGCTTATCTCCCGTGTTACCTGTGCCGGTTTTCTCATGTCTGCCCTCTTTCCTTTTGACAGACACTTTACCACCTATTTCTTCGAAAAAATAGAGGCCATTCGGGTTTGGTATTAGTAAAGTCAATCGGGAGATTGACCGAATGTGGTCTGATTTTCTGAGGGGCACAGGGGATAATCACCGGGCAATTTCTGAGATTGATGAAAAGATAGCGAATATTTATAGAGCAATCGAGGATGGATTCCAGAACGCAGCCTGGGCGAACCAGAGGATCTTCGAACTGCAGATGCAACGTGATGAGCTTCAGAACAGGATTTCAGCACCTGCAGAACCGCCATTTATCTCAATTAAAGACCTGAAGGGTTTCAAGCGTGATTTCTCATCCATAATGGCAGATAGTTCCACTCAGGTTAAGAAAGAATTGGTCAGGAGTTGTGTAAAAGGTATAAAATTAGCCCCGGATCGCCAGCAAGTCGTTTCAGAATTCCGGCTACCGGAGCGTAATATGAATTCAGATCTAGCGGGGGGGGGATTCGAACCCCCGACCTCCGGGTTATGAGCCCGACGAGCTACCAGCTGCTCCACCCCGCGTCAAAGGGAAGCCGAAGTATATCACCACACCTTCCCTCCTTCAAGCTACAATTCAAAACAAAAAAGTCAGCCATAAGCTGACTTGAAATATTTTCTATCCGCTGTTTTGTTCAGCTCTCAAGCTCGTTTATCCGCTCAAGAAGCCGCCCAAGAAGTCCACTCAGGTCGTTCTTCTCTTTCGCGACGAATTCCTTGAACAGCATCTGGTTCCACTCATCCTTGTATGGCTGAATCTTTTTCAGAATGGTCTTGCCTTTCGTGGTGATCACCGCACGGATCACGCGACGGTCGCGGCTGTCGTCCTTGCGCTTCGCAAGCCCGTCCCGCTCCATCCTGTCGATCAGTCCAGTGATGTTTCCCTTGGTGACATCAAGGTTCTTCCCAAGTTCGCTTAATGGAAGGCCACCGCCTCCAGCTTCGTCAAGAATCTCCAGAACTTCAAGCTGCTGCTGTGTGGCATCAAACCTGCCAGCTATCCTGTTACCTCTACGCCTAAGCATATTGTCCAGCTTGAAGATGTTCGATACGATCTCTCTTTCTTTCTCCATTTTGTCTCTCTTTAGCTCCGGCCGAGTTAAGGGCCTATGTTCTTAGACTATATCCCGATACGCAGGATCCAAACCAATTAAAACACGTCTGAGTGATGGATTCATCCTTCAATTTGAAAAAATCAACCTCTAGATAAACTTGGTCCAGACCGTTCGTGATTGTATATAATATCAGATGAATATACGTATGTCATGCTTTAAGTGTATTTTTTTTACTATTTTAATGTGCAGGTCTCTACTTCTTCCATTCCACTATTTCTATATGCATAAAATTCACCGAGGGAAAATATCATATCCCGCATCCTAATTGCAAATTTTACCCTGATATTATTCAGGTTTTGTTTTGAGATTGATGGTGAATGAGAATATCGTTTAAGTTAATTAAAAATTCTCCTGGCGGTTACGAACCTCTCCATGTAGTAACCCGAATCCAGCGGACTGATCACGACTCCGCCACGGTGGGACGATGAATGGATGAATTCGCCGCCCCCTATGTACATTCCTACATGGCTGATACCCGACCTGGTCGTATGGAAAAACACCAGGTCTCCCGGAGCAAGTTCATCATACCCCACTTCGGTTCCATTCAGGATCTGATCGCGGGATCTTCGTTCAAGCTGAACTCCGAACAGATTCATGATCGCGTAGGTGAACCCTGAACAATCGACACCGCCATTGAGATTGGTGCCGCCCCATGAGTAAGGGAGTCCGAGGTATTTCATCGCTTCTTCCACAACCGCCTGTCCGGACGCTGAGCCGGAATTGTTCCCTATTGTGCCGCTCGCACCCCATGTGACGTTTGAATTATTAGACGTGTTCCCGGAATTTGTTGCCGGTGGTGTTATGGGCCTCGGCATAGGGATCTTCAGATCGCGGCCAATGCGCAGGGGAGTACGAATATCGATCCCGTTCCTGGTTAGAAGCTCGCTCTGGGTAATGCCAAAGGCGGACGCAACCTGGCTGATGGTGTCTCCGCGCCGTACAGTGTAGCGGTGCCATGGAATTCCATCTTCAAAATGCCCGTCTATACTGAATTCGCCATTTTCATTCGGAACGCCGGCGTCCGGGGTAGACGGAGCCGGTGGTTCAATCTGGCGGAAATCAAACATATCGGAATGCCAGTCTGAATTTTCAGAAGTATCGGTCCCGAGGCTTGGCAAGGGCGTTACGTCACTATCCAGATTTGAGAAATGGAATGGTTCCGGCGGTGCTGGTTCGGACACCTGTTGCGTTTCGATATTCGCTTCAGGGACCGACCTGTATCCGGGGATTCGAATTGCCTGTCCAACACGCAGCGTATTGTTTCTTGTAAGATTATTAGCTTCAAGAATCGCAGCAAGTGGAACACCATAGGTTTCAGCGATCTCGCTGAGCGTATCTCCACTTGCGATCGTATGTTCCGTCCAGTTGAGAGACCTGCTGGATAGCTCCGCGCCGCTCGATGGAACCAGAATTTCATCGCCTATGTGCAGGACTGAATCTGAATCAAGGTTATTATATGCAAGCAGTACCTGCAAATTCATGTTGAATTTACGCGCGATCAGCCACGGATTATCGCCGGACTCGACCCTGTAATGAAGAGGCTCCGGCTCGCCTGCGACTTCTTCCTCGCTGGCTTCAGCGTTACCCTGGTATTCGTAGTTGTCTGGCGGAATCAGTAGAAGCCGCCCGGGGTGAATAAGCTCCCCTTCGACCATGTCATTGTATTCGAGCAGGGTCAGGGTACCGCAACCGAAATGATGCGCGATTGTGTAAGGATTGTCGCCGGGTTGTACTATATAAGATGTTTCTGTAGTTCTTTCAGGTGATGAATCGTCTGTTTCATCAGTTTGAGCGTCATCGTTTTCGACAGCGTCCTGCTCATCGTCCTCCCGGTCTGTTGGTATAACTAAGCTCTGGCCGATTTGAAGCAGCGGATCTTCATCTTCAGCCCAGCCGTTCGCGTTGTACAGGTCATCAAGGCTGATACCGAATCTCACGGCTATCGACCATGCGCTGTCGCCTTCTTCAACCGAGTAAATTATGTCAGCAAATGTGGGAATTGAAAGGAGGAACCAAAGCACGACAGGTAAAATTAACCTGAGTGTTATCCTCTGTCCATCGAGTTTTTTCATTAGCATTAAACCACAGTAACCTTTCCAGGTGGGATAAATCCCTCACCTGTGAGACCTCCACCCCAATCAAGCGGAAAATCCTATCACCGGAGGTTGTGAAAATCAACCTGAGGCGGTGTATGCTGAGCAGCACATTGGATGAGTTCATTGAAGAATGACTCAATATTATTATCGAATTGAACCGTGGAATCTGAAACTGAAAAAAAGGAATACCAGGTCCGGGATCAGAGTTTTTCCCGACCGGTTTTTTTGCCAGTATTGTGCCTGCTCTTTACGACAGCCACAGGTGCGAGACTTTCTTCCTTAGACTGGCTGCCATACAGGAGGGGGACCACATTCCAGAGGTTAATTTTGAGTAGTTTGAGAAGCGCGGGACGATCTTTGCGCGATCTGGGTTTATCGCGGTTATCTTTCTTTCCCGGTTCCATGGGCAAAACAATAGACATAGGGACAACCTGACGTAGTGCTGCATAGACTTCAAGCAAAAAGTGTTCCGCTTTAGAGGTATTGACCCGGGTTTATCCAAATATATGGCTAACAGGGCATAATAACGGGCAAAAAGTCATATTTTAAGGCTAATTCAGCTGCTCCTTGTGATGAATTAAGTTAATTTAATCAGGGTTAATTAGTCCATATACGGACAAATTGTCCCGACAAAATTTTAGTGCCGTTTATACGCCGCTATGCTACAATCGATATTTCGATCTGGTCAGCAAATGAGCGTCAGGACCGATTCAGATCCTGGCGTCGGTAAAATTCAATGCAGCTTAAATCTCCTTTCGATAAAACCCTCCGGGCACATCTTATAGTGCTCGATGGAGTAGGAATTGGCGAATTGCCCGACGCATCCAGTTACGGCGATACCGGAAGCAACACACTTGGTAATATAGCCCGGGCGGTTGGAGGACTTGAACTTCCGACGCTTCAAAGCCTTGGCCTCGGGAATATTGCGGATCTGAAAGGCGTGGATCCGGTCGATAAGCCATTGTTCGCATGGGGGAAAATGGCTGAGAAAGGAAAAGGAAAGGATTCCACTGTCGGGCACTGGGAGCTTTCCGGTCTGGTCGCGGAATTCGGCTTTCAAACATATCCCGATGGTTTTCCTCCAGAGGTAATCGAGGATTTCGAGGAAAAGATCGGACGTAGGGTACTCGGAAATTATCCCGCATCGGGCACTGAGATAATCAAAGAACTGGGCGAAGAACACATGAGAACCGGAAAGCCGATCGTTTACACTTCGGCTGACAGTGTTTTCCAGGTTGCCTGCCATAAAGATGTGGTTCCATTAGAAAAACTTTACGAGTGGTGCGAGATCGCCCGCGATATCCTGATGCCTCCCGGACCAAGTGTCGGACGTGTTATCGCACGCCCTTTTATTGGTGAACCGGGAAACTTCGAGCGTACATACGAACGAAAAGATTACAATGTTGAGCCGACCGGAATCACCCTGGTAGATGAATTGAGTCGGAATGGGAAGGAAGTTATTTCGGTAGGAAAGGTGGATACATTATTCAAGGGCAGGGGATTTTCGAGGATTGAACACTACGCCGGCAATCCGGAAGGAATGGAAAAGGCGCTGGAAGTTGTCAGGGAGGACTGGTCGGGATTAATGTTCTTCAACCTGATAGATTTCGACCAGACATGGGGACATCGCAACGATGTCGATGGCTTCTATGGCGGCTTACAGGATTTCGATAACTGGCTTCCTTACTTTCTTGACGCACTTAAACCAAACGATCTGGTGATTATAACAGCCGACCATGGAAACGATCCGACAACAAATTCCACCGACCATTCACGGGAATATGTTCCGTTGCTAGCGTTCCATCCGGAATTATTGAAGTACAGGAGCCTGGGAATACGGGAAACGTTCGCGGATGTTGGTAAAACAATCGCTCATTATTTCACGATTGAAGCCGACATTAGCGGTAAGAGTTTCCTTCTGCCTTCATTATAATAATGAATATTGCCAACCTGATAAAAATTGTATTTCTTTACACGGGATTGCTCCATCTCGGGATGGCCACTCCTCCGCTTGCTGTCTCAAATGCATCGCTGACGGCGGACTCGGTAATATATGAAACCTCCGATAGTGGAGTCCAGTTAACACTGACAGGTCCGGTCGAGGTGATATATTTCGGGGATACTCTCAACGCAGACTCGGCAGTGTTGAGCCTCATCGAAGGGGCGGATTCATTTGAAGATGCGATAAAGTCCATTCAACTTAATGGTAGTGTCCGCTACAGGTCCCGCGATGGTGCGTCCGGATCAGCATCGCAGGCAACCTATGTCGCGTCGGGAAAATTAATCACACTCACTGGCAACGTTTCATTCCGGAATGAGGAAATGACCGCAACATCCGGACGGATCGAGTATGGAGGGTCAACAGGTGAGATCAGGGGGTCGAATAGTTGTACTTTCAATACTCATAATATCAGTGTGACCTGCGATTCGGGAATTTATGAATTTACAAATAATTCCGGAACGGTCACGGGCAATGTGGAAATCACGCTTGAGCGGCAATTCAACCTGTTTGACGAACAGATTTCACAGGTAAAAATGACGGCCGCCTCCTTGTATTTTTCAACCGATGATGGAACGGCACATACCGGAGTGGATGCTGGCGTTCCCGCGGTAATTACCGCTGGAAGCAACACATTAACTGCCGATAATATTTCCTTCAGTTTCAACGAAAATAAAATTTCCGGTATAACAGCCGATGGGAACGTACAGGTGAGAGGTCCCAGCATAAGCCTTACCGCAGAATCGGTGAGGCTGACAGAGAATCCAAGGGTGCTGTCTGCAGAAGGGAATGTACAATTCGATATCAAGAGCCAAAACGGTTCAGCGGATTCGATACAGGTGAACTTTGATTCCGGATGGTCAATCTCATTACAGGGCGCGAAAGTTTCAGGTACAATCACCGACGACCTAGTCGGCGAGATAAATAATTCATCCGACACCGATTGAACGGGGTTAACGTACCAGAGCCTGCTGCTGACATTAATTAAGGTAAATAAATATGGGCGACAACGAGGAAAATGTGGAAGTAAGCGTGGAAGAAACACCTCACGAGGGTGAATCTGCAGTTGATACCTCGAC
>DASWIV010000134.1:0-2028 GCA_036397475.1 bacterium | reverse complement strand
ATCAGGAAATTGAAGATTGGCGACGAAGTGTCTATCAATGGCGTGATGGTGACAGCGCGGGATCAGGGGCATAAGTACATGATCTCCAGGAAACCGGATTACCTCAAGCCGGTGTTGAAGAACACCATCATTTACCATTGTGGACCAATTGTCAGAAAATCGAAAGATAAATGGTCGGTTGTCGGAGCGGGTCCCACTACAAGTATTCGGGAAGAGCCTTACGAGTCCGAAGTCATCAAGACCTACAACGTGCGAGGGATAATCGGTAAGGGCGGAATGGGGCTTAAGACACTCGACGCCTTTAAAAAATATGGTGCCGTATACCTGCACGCGACAGGAGGAGCGTCATCGGAAATTGCAAAGCATATCGTCGAAGTTATCGATGTTAAGAAACTGGAATTCGGTACGCCGGAAGCCTTCTGGATAATCCGTGTTGAGGATTTCCCCGCCACTGTTACCATGGATTCACATGGCGGGAGCCTTCACGAGACGGTCAACGACGCATCGAAAAAAGTTCTGGACAGCTTGATCAGGGGGGAAAAATAATCATTCGATAAACGACGGCATGAGGGGACCCAGATCCCAGTCGTCAAAATTTTCGTAAATATCTACACGTGTCCCGACAGGAGCGCATCCCCACAGGACTTTTATAACATCATCATCGACCGCGATACTGCCGTCAGTCCAGTCGCGTATCACCCCGCCGCCATGAATGCTGACCGGACCTCCCAGGTCTGTATCGAACGGGGGACAATCTCCGTTAAAAATGGCTGAATAGATATCGTCGTGCCTGCGTGAATCGATCAATTTTCGGTTAAGTCCACGATCGGCGTCGGTTTTTGATGGATAGCTCAGATACAGTGCGACAATGTTGCTGCTTTCCTCAGTTGAACAGATGTAAAAATCGCCCGTCGGAGTTTTGCCATCCCTTTTGTTTTCCTTGGTACCTTCCGGATGAGGTCCGAGAGCAACCCGCCACCGTTCAACCAGCTCATCTCCAGACATGAGATAGAGAATCCGGGCATTTTTTACAATGACTATATTTACATCGGGAATCTCATCGAGATACGCGTGGTCGGCCATAAACGCCCCGTACGCTACCCGGGCGTCTTCAAATCCCGATACTCTGGTTGTCGCTCTCCTGATGTTTGGCAGGAAGAAGTAAACTCCCAGTGCGAGCAGTATTAGTACAGAAATTGCGAATACCCAGCGGTACATTGACAGCCATTCTAACATGAAAAATTACTTAGATGTGGCAAATTTCTGTCGATATAGATACTCTGGGGGCTAATTAAACCCCGGAAGGTTTATAATATTTTCATATTATGGCGTATTTTGAAATAACAGGTGTTCCACTTCGCCCTGCGGACCCGGGATTTTCCCCGACAGTAAATCTGCTCCTTGAAAAGGGACGTGGATTGAGCATTATTTCGGATGACGGCGAGATCCCGTCCGCAATCATCCGAGCTCTCACCCGCCGGAGTAATTTTGTTGGTGAAATTTTCCTCAACAGCCGGCGTATCGATCCGGTCCCGGTCAGGTCAAGGCCGATAAAGGTAATTGGGAACGGTCCTGGTTACAATCCCAACCGGACGATCAGGCAGAATTTTGAGTCCATACTGTCAGGCACCTCCTTTACTGACGGCGAAGCCATAATGCTCATCGAGAGGGAACTGAGTCAAGGTCCGCTTGCCGGATTTGGCGACGAGCCATCGAAATCTCTGGATTCAAATGGACGCACAATACTCGCCGCAACCTGCGCATTAATGTCAGGATGCGAGCTGCTGATAATCTCGGGACTCCCGGTAATGAATGGAAAAAAAGAAAAATTTGTTACATGGCGCCCGGGATATCAGCTCGATGGCTTACTGGATCTCAAAAACCTCCTGAAACGCTTCAGGGCGACCTGGATCAGCACCTTGACCGACGCGGCTTGTGTACAGGTTTTGTCAGACCACCTCGCGATATTTTCCGGCGGGAATCTTATACAGGAAGGCTCTCTCCGGGAATGCATGAATGCGCCAAATT
>DASWIV010000133.1:0-8588 GCA_036397475.1 bacterium | reverse complement strand
ATTTCAGGCCGGCGAGATAAATGTCGAATGTTTTCGGAATACTTTGTCCGGGACGCTCATCGCCGATAGATCGTTCGATCCCCGCAGACAGGGACGCCATGTCCATGGTGATATATGAGAACGCGATTTTTCTGCCGTCGGGATATATGAACGGCGACGCTTCCCATCCTGGCGACGAAACCGGGTTCGGGATTTTTACAGGGACATCCCATTCAGTGTCGAGATATTCCATCGCCAGAAACGTGAAGCCGGTTTCAACAGGCGGATCGGAGTCCATGTCTTTTATCAGGACGGTGATTTCTCCCGACGCTGTCCCGGTCCACATAGCCTCGTAATTTCCGCCACCCTTATCGGTTACGGTGCTCGCATCGCCTGAGCTGGCTTCTGCGACTAGATTGCGTCCGGGAAGTCCGAATGTTCCATTGGTCGACCTGAAAATTGAGTATACAACGGATTTTATTTCGGGATCGTCGGGGAATAGCCTTGTTACCCCGACCCTGATCAGATCGGATTGTTCGGGAGGCACGACGGTATTTCCGGTGCCGGAGCAGCCGTAAACCGCCATCATAAAGATTAAAATTATCGCGGGTAAATATTTTTTCATCGACATCAGCCTGCCGGGTATTTATTTAGCTCGCCGAGTATTTTGTAACGCCATATAAGATTAAAATACCGCAAAATGGTTTTCAAAACCCTCAGCTTACTCGCTCCGCCCTTTAAATCGTAGCGAAGCGTAAGGGGCACTTCCGAAATCTTAGCACCGATGCGATTCAATTTTACTAGAATCTCCGCCATGCACACAAAATTTTTCTCGGTTACGAGATCGTCCCCATAAATTTTCGTGGCCTTTTTGAGGATGCTCCCGGAATATAGCCGGAATCCGCACGTGTAATCCTTTGCGCCTATCACGTTGAATGAAGTCGATAAAATTATACTCGCGCCGCGGGACAGGATTTTCCTGTGCCACGCGAGCCCGACTTCCCTGCCGGGCTCATTTTCATCGACCGCGTAGCGGCTCGCGATAACGACATCGAAACCGTTTTCAAGCTGTTTTTTTCTCATCCGTGGGGCAAGCAAGGGATCGTGCGTGTTATCGGAATCCATCGCGATCACTGCGTCCGACTCGTTCACGGTATCGGCAAGGTGGGCAAGTCCGGTTCTCATCGCGCGTCCAAGCCCCTGGTTTGGCTTGTGAGTGAGAACGGTCAGGCCGATCTTTTCTGTCCATCGATTCAGAATCCCGGGCGTGGAATCGGTCGAGCCATCATCCACCACAACAATGTGCGCATTTTCGTCGGGGAATTTGACCGCGGAGATTCGCACGAGCAATTCATCCATGCCCGACTCTTCGTTATATGCGGGAAGCAGAAAGTAGATCACGTCAGCCGGTGATTATAGCAGGTACGGATGTGGAATTTATGCAGAAGATGAATTTTGAGGTTTGAAGAAGGAGTGGGGACATATGTCTGAATAATCGCAGTATGAGCATGTTTTTTCAGAGGGTAATGGATCGAATGAATTTCGGTGGGTGCTTTCTTCAAGCGAATTGATAATTTCTACAGCTTCATTCATGTCGCCGTCGGAAACCGGGACGGGAATATCGCATGGGGGATTTATAAAAATTATGTGGGTTTCGACCTTGTCCGCATCAACCTGGAAACGCGACATCGCGAGGTATTTGTACAGGGCGAGCTGTAATTTATAAATCAGGGCCTTGGTATCGGGATCAGCCGGATCGTATTTACCCGACTTGTAATCGGCAATGATTATTTTTTCCGAAGAATCTGTAAGCAGGTCGATCGAGCCACGTATAACCGCATTTGTGGTTCCAATTTTCCCAGTAAGGCTCAACTCCCTGAAAATCCCCGGATCGAGCATTTCCCCGATTCCCTTGAATATATCGAGATTAAGAACAGCCTCAATTGTTGTCCGGATATAATCGATGAAAGAGGTGCCCACAAATTTTCCACCTCTCAGTTTTTCGGGAACAGGGGATGCAGGATCAATGTTTCGTACGTAGAGCTCTTCCATGATTATTTCAGTCAGTTTGTCTGGATTCTTATCAAGTCCGCATCTTTCGAGGATCCTGTGGAAAATGTTTCCCCAATCGGACGCGGGGAGATCAAGCGTTTCGGCTGGTTGTGACTCGGTATCTGTGGATTCCGTATCGGTAAATATGGCAGATGACATTTGTGGCGGAACATTAAGAATGCTCCTGTATTGGTACATCAGCGGGCACGATTTGAAATTAACGATATCCGTCACGCTATAAATGTACTGGTTCGAATTTTTTTCCGGCGGAACGATTATTCGCGCCATTTCCGCCCGGAATTCATCGAGATCAATGTCCTTGAGTCCTCCCGAGGACGCAATATCGCGAGAATCTGCGCCGTGTGTGAAACGGGTTATGGTGAGGATCTTATCGGGGACGGATTTGATGTCGCCTTTTTTTCTATGCGGGTCCGCTTCGTGGACCCTGAAATTCAGGCTTGTTTCTGATCCGGTATCCTCAGGACCTCCAACCAGGTCGATCTCCTGGCCGTCAAATGCATCCAACAACAGCCATAGCCAGTTGGTGAAGCTGTCTTCGCCTGAGCTCTGCCTGATGTCATAGCGTGGTACAGGTTCTTTTTGTGTCGCTTTTATTTTTAATGCGGAAGACAGGATAAGGTGTTCCCTCGCACGGGTCATGGCGACGTAAAATTTCCGAATTTCTTCCGAATCGTTGAACCTGTCTATTTCTTTAAGCGCCCTGTAAAACCTCGATGATTTCATTTTTTCGCCGGTCAGGTGATTCCACCATCGCGAGTTGATGCCGTATTCATCGGTCCATACGATCTGTTCTTTTCGTGAATTACGTGGCGGGCTCGCCTGCAGGTCCGGAAGCGCGACGAGATGCCACTCGCGTCCTTTTGCCTGATGAATTGTTCCGATAGTGACCGCACCGAGATCTTCCCCCGTGGAGGATACGGGAGACCGATGTGAGATTTTCCTGTCGAAGAGAATATTCATGTGAGCCGCGGTGTGATTGATGTCGTACGGTTTCTCCGAATTCCAGAGCATGGCTATAAAATTCTCGATCCGGGCATGGACATTATCGCCGTCATGTTCAGCCAGGCATCGCTCGGAGTATCCGGAATCGATGAATGCCCGCCTTATCAAATCCGCCGCAGGGTAGTCGCCCGACTGAGCGGAAACATTTTCATACCAGTTGTAAAAATGTGAGTAACGGTCCCTGTCAGCATCGTTACTGAATTCTGTTTTATTTGCGGCATCAAGCCAGGTCTCATTTTTGTCTCTGGAGTTTGCGATCTCGAGGAGGCCGTCATCTGAAATTCCGACCCATGGGCTCCTTAAGAAAACCGCGGTGTCGAGATCGATACGTCGGGACGACAGCATGTTAACAAGCGCCTTGATGTCGGCAAGTTCCGGGAGGCCCCAGAATCCGCCCCCTCCTTCGACATTACAGGGAATACCGCGTTTCGCAAATTTTTCATCGAATAGATGGAAATTTGTGCTGGATCTCAACAGCACCGCGCAGTCGGAGAATTTGAGATTTCCCAGAACAATACCGGCAGGAGATTTTTTCCATATCGGTTTTTTTTCAGTACGGACAAGATCGGCGATTCGTTCAGCGATGATGGATGCTTCCCGGGCGCGTCCGTCGATTAGTTGTTCGCATCCGACAACGTGGAATTCGATGTTTCCCTCGCCCGCGAGATCGTCAGTGCTTCCATACCTATCGAACGCAGCGACAAGGTCGGCATGGAGATCGCCATCCGACCAGGCTGTCATGAATGTATGATTGACCAGATCGACAATTTCAGGGCGTGAGCGGAAACTATCGTAAAGAATTCTCGATCCGCCTCCGGGCCGGTCAATTTTTTCAGCGAGCTCCCTGAAGTCTCTCAAGAGCGTGTAATCCGCATTGCGGAATCCATAGATGCTCTGTCTTTCGTCGCCGACAATGTACAGGTTGCCGGGAAATTCTTTTCCCGATCCTGGAGTCCTGCAAACGGTCAGGATGAAGTCCTGCTGGACCGGATTGATGTCCTGATATTCGTCGATGACTACGTACTTATATTTTTCACGGACCTTGTCGAGAATTGGAGGATTGTCGGAGAGGAGTTTCCTGGCGAGATACTGGCAGTCTGCGAACGTAAGCCGGTCGTCCCTGATTCGGGCATCGAAAAATGCCCGGTCAAATTCGATGAGGGCGGAAGCAAGCGCGGTGTAAATGCTGATCCTTTTAACATCTATCAGGATACCGACCGGCGAGTCAATAATTCCAGGTACGCATTTCATCAGTTCCTTCAGGGCAGCAACCTGGCCATGGGTAAACTTTCTTTCATCCGGACCTGAGTTTGTCCAGAGGGTCCACGATGCCGCCTTCCGGACAACCGGATCGTCAATTTTTCGTTTTTTGTTTTTAAGCCAGTTTCTGAGATCGGGAAAATCGGAATGAATTTCCCTGGACAGGGCGATGTACTGTGGAGTTTTGCCTTTTACTTCAGTATTGAATATATTCTCGAGCCCGGGTTCGATCTCATCCAGGATGCTCAGAATATCCACGCATGATTTTTCGAGGTCGACGCGAAGTTTATCGGATAAAATCTTTTCAGCATGCTCCAGGTCACCCACATCCGCGTGATCTTTTCCGAGCAGGACAAGTCCGGAAGTCAGATTTCCACGGGACGAGATGCTGTTCACAAGTTCGATAAATTTATCCTCCCACTCGACCAGGTTGGTTTCAGAAACAAATTTTCCCCACAGCGGATGCGGGGGATCGGTTTCCCATTTCAGAAAACAGTTTTTTGCGACCCTTCGTCCGAGGGAATAAATTCCGGCATCGTCGAGTAATTCAAAGGATGGGTCTAATCCGGACGAAGGCGAATATTCTCTCAGGATACGCTGGGCGAAAGCGTCGATTGTTTCGATCGCCGCGTGCTGGACGTCCGCTGCATTTTTAAGGAGCCATTTTCGATCGGCAGGATTTTCTGTGCCTTTCGCAATATCGAGGAGAGTGCTTTCTATCCGCTCCGACATCTCCGCCGCCGCTTTCCGGGTGAAGGTAAGGACAAGTATGTCGGTGACAGGAGTTTTTTTCTCCGCGACAATTTTTCCCGCGACGGTCAGGGAAAGGACGCTTGTTTTCCCGGTACCGGCGGCAGCGGAGACGACAATCGGGAAACCTATGGGAACCTGGATCGCAGATATCTGTGATTCTGTCGGCGTGAATCCAGTCACTCGAATTCACCCCCGTCGCCGGGATCGATAGCAAGCTCCGATACGCGGCACAGGCTGTAATAAGGGCAGTTAGTTCCACATTTTTTTTCATCGCGCGGTTCGGGAGTGATATCACCACGTGAAATCATTTCGAGCAATTCAGCCATTTTATCCCTGAAGATGTTTACTGCTTCTGATGGCTCCAGGGTGTCCCTGTTGGAAATGAATTTTTCGCCTTTGAGTGAAGCGAACCATTTACTGTCCATGAACTTCCCGAGCGAATTGACTTTCGGGTCTGTGAGTGAAAGGTAAACCGCCGAGGTGACTTTTTTCTTCAGGGAAGATTCAACCATCGCGATATAACTGGCTAGCTGGAAATCCCGGCCTTTCCCTACATTGCTCGCAGATGGAACACTGTTGTCACTACGCTTGTAATCGATTACCGACGCTTCGTCATCTCCCCTGAAATCCACGCGGTCGATTCGTCCGCCAAGTACAAGTTTACGTTCCGTGTTTATCTCAAATTCAACCGGAGGGAATGAATCCGATTCGCAGTTTCCGAACCGCAGTTCCGAAAATTCCTGGTGGAATCCAAGGCGCGAATAATTTTCCTCCTCGAATCGGATGAATCGTTTCAGCGACTGGATAATCGACTCTAGAATATTCCGGGTGACTGAATTTTTCGAATCGTTTAGAAGTTCTCTTTCATATGATTTTTCAGCGTAGACACTGATATCCTCTTTTTTCCCGTCGAGGAACCATTCCGACAAAGCGGAGTGGGCGATATTTCCCCATGTCCGATAATCCAGCCCAGCATCGAGTGGATTTCTGTAGTCGTCATTCAGTCCAAGCGAACGGGCAGCGAAAAACCTGTAATTGCAGATCGCGAGGTGATTCAGATAGGACGGGGATATGGGTTTCGCATGGGTTCCTGTCGCTGATTCATATAAGGATTGAAGGGCCTGTATGAAAACTCTATCATCGACCGAGCTCCTGTCACTGTACAGCCTGTAAATGCCGTCTTTCCCGATAATGGGATCGAGTGAGCCGATATCGATATTCTTTCTGTATTTATGACCGACAAAATCATCCGGGAGCATAAATTTTTCAATATTATCGGGAGGATCGAGGTGTATGTGTTCGGTCAATTCTTGCGCGACATGCCCCAGCCTGTTCCTCAGGATTTTCAGCGGGATAGATTCGTAGAGTGGTGTCCCTTCGGAATTCTCGAGCGACCGTGTCAGGACCAGGTGCTTTGAGGCGCGGGTTACAGCAAGCCTGAAAAGGGAAAGATCGCGGGAGTATAATTCGTCGGGACCCGGCATCGGGGGATCGAGCGAGTTCCTTATTCCTTCCGGGATAAACGGATCGGATCCACGATTTGCCGGATACCATTCGCGGTCCAGCCCGCAGACAATCGCGGCAGGAGCGCTCCACGTCCTTGCTTCGAGAAGTGACACTGCGTTAACGCAATCCCGCCGCCTGTCGATTGGATTGGCGGTAGCATTTTCCACTTCATCCCTCATGAACCCGGACAAAATCCGTGAGTCGATCTCGCCGCCCAGGTTCGAGACGTTACGCGCGGATGTCCTGAGTACACTCACAATTTCTTTCCACGCCCAGGCATCTGAAGAAATGTCATGGTTCTGAATTGAAGCCCATTTTTTTCTCAGCCCGGAATCGATCAACGCGATGATTTTTTCGGTGTATCCTTCCGGATCGATTATCCCGGGGTTGTAGAGTTCCGAGATCGTCTCCGCGATCCGGTGCAGCCCGGAAAATCCTTCTGATCCCGACCATTCGACCCATTTTGTATAGTTGTTGAATCTGCTTACCTGCGATATTTCCCTGACAGCGGCGTCGAGTTCATCGGCGGCAATCCCCGCTCCCGAGTGAGATAAAAATGATACCAGGAGTTCATCGTCGGGATCTGATTCCAATAATTTCAAAAGAGCGGAAACCGATTGTCCCGGGGATGTGTTGCCAAGGCTGTAGCCGCTGTAAATTCTTAACGGGATACGATACCGGGAAAATTCGGTTTTCAGGTAATCGCCGAATTCGTGAATTGCCGGACAGATGATGAGGATGTCGGAATAATTGTATCCATTGCCGGTACACCGGATGACCTCCCTTGCAACCGACGCCGCCTCGATCCTGTAATTCGACGCTTCCACGAATCTGATCTCGTTATGGATATTCTCCGCGTTGAAATTTATCTTTTCATCATCGATCAATGCTTCCGGTGCCCAGCTTTTGATTCCCGCCAGCTCCCTGAAGACCGATGTATCGTCCCACCTCGATGTGTCCGACCTGGTGGAGTAGTTAAACTGCAGCTCGTTTATTAATTTATCCTTGAGTTTATCCGACGGGTCCACTTCTGGATCAAGAGTTACCAGCGCCTCGTGCTTTGGTTTGGATTTCAGGTTTTCAATTATCGATTTGAAAAGTTCCCATTGCAGAGGCTCGACATCGGTGAACCCATCCATCACCACTACTTTCCAGGCCGCAGATGATTTCAGATTCGCGATCGCGGCAAGATATACCGACTGCATATCTTTTCGATTAATTTCTTCATTTTGCCAGGTTTCCCATAGATTCAGGGTGTGCAGTAGCAGCGGGGATTCCGATTCGAAGATCGCCGCGTTGGTTCCAATTGACTCGACCGATGTTCCCCAGTTCCTTATTTTGATTACCGCATTCGCGAGCGACCTCCGTCCGCCATCTGTTCCAAGTACCGGATAGCGTCCGGAATCCAGTTTTCCATCCAGCACCCATTTTTCAAGCAGAATCTGTAGATTCTGTATTCCAGCGGTTTGCGTACCGGCTAGTTTTCGTACGAGCGACGAAAATGTATGAATGCCCTCATCCGAAAATGACACCGGGACACCGTCAGGTGTGTTTCGCGCGAGGAGGTCGCGGATATGTTCTTTGGATGTGAAGTCCGGGACAATGAGGAGGACATCGCGTTCCCTGTGAACACGCCGGGCACGGTTGAATATTTCAAGCACGTGGCGCGTTTTCCCCGACCCGGGAGGTCCGGCGAGAATTGTGAGTCCGTGGCGCGACGAGCGTCCGGACTTATCCCTGTCGCCATTAGTTTTCACTCAGCGGAACATTATACGGGAGTTGAGGGGAAAATCAGAACCATAAGCGTCAGAGGATGGACAATATATCTCACGCAAAGACGCAGAGGCGCGAAGGGATATGTCCGCTCAGTGCCGGCGATAAATGGTAAAATATAAAGGGAATCTTTTTTCTGTAAAAAATCCACATATTCGCTTGACAGAATGAATTGGGGGGGTAAACTATTTATTGGAGGAAAAGTTATGAGAGGAAGTGCGATACTTATAATTCTGCTAGCG
>DASWIV010000132.1:0-6141 GCA_036397475.1 bacterium | reverse complement strand
TTGATGAATTATGGGATGAGGCGGAGTCCTATGATCTCGCGTCGATTTACGAAGCGCGGTTTCAGGCTTATCCGCCGTATCTGATCTACCTGAAGTTTTTATGGGAGCGATACCGGCACGAACTTGAAGAACAGAAAGAAGATGAAGGTGCACTGAAATTAACGGAATTTCAAAAGGATGGAGTCTGGAGAGCGGAGCGTATTTTACGAAAATATCACGGATGTCTGATAGCGGATGGTGTCGGACTTGGAAAGACGTTTATAGGCGGCGAGTTAATCAGGAAAAGAATAGAGGAACAGCGTCAGAAAGTTTTGTTAATCGCCCCGGCAGTATTACGCGATGGTACGTGGGCGAAATTTCAGAGTAAGTATCTTCACTTTCTATTTGAGACGGTATCGTTCGAGCAATTCGCGAAAGACTCAAGACTTGAAGGTAACGGTGGGAATGTTCTAAAGAGCGATCCAAGAGAATATTCGATGGTGGTAATCGACGAAGGACACGCTTTCAGGAATCCAGAGGCGATGAGGTCTCGCGCGTTAAAGAAATTCCTGCAAGGCAATCCCCCGAAAGATTTGGTGCTACTGTCGGCGACGCCGGTCAATAACTCTCTTATGGACTTGTATTACATGATTATGTTTTTTGCGCGACAGGACGCGGCGTTCGCACATGACGGGATAACGAGTCTCAAGGGAAGATTTCAGACTGCAATGAAATTAGACCCGGAAGAATTGAGTCCTGACGTGCTGTTCGACATTCTCGATCTGTGTACGGTCAGGCGCACACGTAATTTCGTCAAGAAGTGGTACAAGGACGCGACGGTTCCGAGTCCCGAAGGGCCGGTTCCGATTAGATTTCCAAAACCGGAACTGAGGACGATTGATTACAGGTTTGAAGATATCCTGCCTGAATTGTTCGACAGACTGGAAGAAACCATAGCACCGCCGGAAGGCATCGACCCGCAGGTCACTATGGCGCGGTATACGCCGGACTGGTACAAGATAGAACCGGGTGAAAATCTGATTCAGCAATTAGCGTTGAGTGGCTTGATTCGTTCGGGACTGCTTAAGCGGTTCGAGTCGTCGATTTATTCTTTCAGGAAAACGCTTGGACGTATGATAGAGGCACACGAAAAGTTTCTCGATCTCCTAGATAAGGGATATGTCGCGACAGCTGAATTATTAAGCGACTATGATCCGGTCGAATGGGACACGGAGGAATTTGATGAACTAATCAGAAAGTACGACTCGACACAACCGGCTACAATTTTCAGAAAAGAAGATTTGAAGCGTGATGTAGAAAATGACTTACGGATTTTCAAAGAACTTTCGGATATGGCGTCACTGATTGACGATTCAACAGACCCGAAACTGGAAGCATTGACAGAATACCTGATCAAGATCGCGGAGCAGGCGGAGCGCGAGGGTAGATATTTTGAAGAGAAACGAGATTTCAGAAAGGTGGTGATATTCTCTACCTTTGAGGATACGGTCGATTGGGTCGAGGAATATCTGGTTAAGGCGATTAGCGAAAATCCGAAACTTCAAATCTATGCAGGCAGGATAGCATCGACAAGCGGACGCGATTCGCGTAACAGTGTCTCACAACAAGACGCGCTTTACGGGTTCGTGCCAGAGAGTTCAGAAGCTCCCGATAATAAACGAGAAGATAGGTTCGACATTTTGATATCGACCGACGTTCTGTCGGAAGGTCAGAATCTTCAGCAGGCGCGTCACCTGATTAACTACGATCTTCCTTGGAATCCGATGCGTTTAGTTCAAAGGCATGGACGATTGGACAGGATCGGCAGTAAGCACGACAAAGTCTTCGCGGCATGTTTTTTCCCGGAGTCGAGACTCGATGACATACTTGAGTTAGAGGGACGGATACGTAGGAAGGTCAGTCAGGCGGCGGCATCGGTCGGGGTGGAGTCGGAAGTCATTCCGGGAAGCGCGAGAGCGGAAGTGAATTTCGCGGAGACGAAAGAAGAGATTGAGAAACTCTTGCAGAACAACCCCGAACTTCTCGAAAATGCCGGTGAGAAAAAACATGTTCATTCCGGAGAGGACTATCGGCGCGAACTTGTTAAGGCAATGGAGACGTGGGGTAAGCGAATAAAAGAGTTGCCGTACGCGGTAGGGTCTGGAATCAGACATCATAGCCGTTCGGGAGTTGCATTCTGCGCGAAAGTCGGGGAAAGGGTTTTTTACCGATTTGTCCCGGACGACGGAAGCAAAGTCGAAAGCGACGTTTTGCAGTGTCTTTCGATAATCGACTGTAACGAAGATACGCCATTGTCCATGCCGGATGGCGCGAGGGATTCGGTGTATCCACTTTGGGAAAGAGCTCGGGAAGATATATATCTTGAATGGACTCGATTAACCGATCCGAGAAATCTCCAACCGAAAGTGTCGAAGTTGTTCCAGACCGCCGCCGATCATTTGAGGAAGTATCCGCCATCCGAGGTTTCCCTCACCGAATTAGATAGGGCCGTAGAAAGTTTACAGGCTCCTTGGGATTCTCGTACAGAAAATGTTTTCAGGCAAATTATGAAAGAAGAACTTCCCGGTGTTGAACTGTCACGTCGGATTATTCAGGCTGTCGATGAACAGGGACTACATCCTTTGGAAACACCTGACCCTTTGCCGGTGATATCGAAGGAATATGTTGAGTTGGTTTGCTGGATGATGGTGAGGTCCCCAAGCTCTCAAATCAAGTAAATGAGATACGCGTTGGGTGTATCCAAGCCATTTACGAGATTTTATGGCACGTCTGGTATCCTACATGATTTCTTAAACGACAGTTCCTCCAATAGAAAAATCGAATGGGCTAAATATCCAGCCATAATTACTCGTATGACGAAAAACATTCAGAAACCGGCGAGCCAATATGGTTCACGAGGCATTAAGTCAAGTCCCAGAAAATCGCGCAAAACATGGAGCGGAATCAAAACCACTCTTAAGGACTTAAGTTGCGAGGCCCTTATCGGATTGCTCCATGACCTTTATAAAGCGAATGAAGATAACCGCGCATTCCTTCATGCACGATTCGGTCCGGCAGACGATTCGCTCGACCCGTACCTATCGATAATCTCGCGATGGATTAATCCCGACCACAGCCGGAATCAGGCGGTGTCCGTATCCAAAGCAAAGAAGGCGATCTCCGATTATAAGAAGGCGATAGGACGACCGGAAGGAATCGCTGAATTGACCATACACTATTGCGAGGAATGCATCGAGTTCCTCGATTTCTGTGGTTACGAAGAAGCATCGTATTATGACGCACTGATTCTGATGTTCGAGCGTGCGCTGAAGGCCGTCCAAACTGCCGATGCTGATACTCGAGCCGGATATATGGAGCGTCTTGAGAGTGTTATGTTGAGTTGCGACAAATTCGGCTACGGAGTAGGGATCGAGATGCGCGAGCTGATGTCAGATCACCGGTTATAATTTACATAGCGCCAATGATTCGTCTATAACTGGTACTTTTTAACTCTCATTCTCCACCATATTAAACCTTCGAAACTCCTCCTTTTTCCCCAGCCGACTAAAAGAAATTCCTTCTTACCCCCCTCTTACTCATTGTCACCGGGGGCGAGTCCCGACCGACTATGTCCTCCGGTGATAATCCAACTAAAAGGAGCCAGCCATGGCACGATATATTCTCGTCGACTCTCTAAGCAGGGTCATCTCAAAATCCCCCAACAAAAACCGTTCGAAACGGCACGCATCGCAGCCTACAGTACATAAGTGTACTCACAACAAGCATCTCTTTCCCCTGAACATGCAAAAGGCATCCGACAAGAACGGTTACATCGTCTACCAGTGCTCTGATCCCTCGCATGACTTCATCAAGGTATTCGTTCGTGACTTTGGTGGTGGTTTCAAACTGATCTATCAGGGCAGACGCTCCGGATTCAGATTCTGATCGGATTCCCGCAGTTTGCTTAAAGAAGTAATGGCTTCCCTTCCTCTTAAGATGTAATCGACAAGAAAATTCAAGGAGGATACGAAATGTATCTTGTAAGAGTCAAACAAACACACCGCAGAAAACCCCGCGACAACCGAGACCATCGACCGCACAGCCGGGGACCCGCCCTCTTCAACACCGTAATGCTCCTCGACATTTCAGGTAGCATGACAAACCCGTTGACCGGCTCAATCTGTAAGTTCGACGCCGCACGTAACGCCATCGGATCGATGATCAATGGCAAGCGGACTCACCACCGCGACGACGGCATCGCTATTGTCGTTTTCTCCGACAACGCCGCAGTTATTAGTCTGTTCAGGCATCCCGGCGACCCGCTTCTAATCAGCCGACTGAACAATATCCGAATGGGTAGCACTACCAACATCTCAGCCGGACTTCAGAAGGCATTGCAGCTGCACTCCAATCTGACTCACGGCAGGCACAAGAACATCATCCTTGCAACCGACGGAATGCCTTACCCGCACGATACGAAGTCGAGTGTCCTGTCGGTAGCAAAATCGGCTTACAATCAGCGAGTTACCATCCACACTATCGGAATCGGATCCACCAACGACTTCGACCCGGGCTTTCTCCAATCTGTCGCTCAATCCACTCATAAGGGACGTTACTGGCACGTCTCCGACCTGACATCTTTCGCTTCAGCTGTCTCCGACGCTTCATACATCGCATGATGTCTCCGCATCTGAGGACAGGAGGCCGAAAGGTCTCCTGTCCGGAAGCTTTACACCAACAAATACAAAATAAACAAGGAGAAAAATAAAATGTTACCTGATACACTCGATTCCAGACCGGACTATATCAAGATCCCCGACAAAACCAACTGGCCTAACATGCCCGATGGCAGTCTGATCCTTGTCGACGCCGCTAATTGGGACATCAGCATCCGAAATCTTGGTGCAGCCATGAGCGCCGATTATGGAAAATTTATGAATTCCGTCCCAACGAATACTAAAACAACCATTTTCACAGCTGTCCATCCCAACGGCAGTGTAAGGCTGGACGGACTTGGTGACGACGTTACCAATATCCCAAGCGTCTTCACTATTCCGCTCCGACCTCGTGGCAACGGCTACAAGGGAAATGTCGATGTCCACCTTGCAGTCAACGCCTCGTCACACATCTTCCGTATGATCCATACCCGTCCGAAGAATCGCCGACCCGATATCGTCATCGTTAGCGGCGACAGCGATTTCATCCCGATCATCGACCTAGCACATAACTATATCATCAAGGTTCATGTCCTCGCATTTCCAACCTGCCTCGCCGACGACCTCGCCGGCGCTGCCGATTCGGTAATTATGCCCGGTCTCGACCTTGTCCGCAGGGGATGGGTACATCAGCAGAAGTCGAAGCCGAAACGACCGGGTACGTTCTTCTACGGACGGGTCGCTAAAGCATCGTAGTATGTTGTAATTTGAGAAGTAAATAAAAAAGCGCGGATGATAGTGTCCGCGCTGTTCTTGTTATTTGCTTGAATTGAGCCAGATGTTGAGATAGTCCCTCGCCGCAATCAATTCATCGTCCGTTGTTGCTGTAGAATTTATGGACATCCTATAAGCAAAGCCTTTGCAAACATATTTCAATATTAGTCCTTCCTTTCCTCTTATACTAAATTCTGTTCGCTCATTCCCGCCAACCGGAGTAACCGGGAGACCGACACATTGTCGAACAAATGGAATCAATTCTATAAGATGATTTCCGAAGTCAATTGCTTCTTTCGCACCTTTGTTTTTTGTAATGTCCCAGTGAATATCTTCATGACCTCTTGGTCTGAATTCGGTTTTTTCCTTGAGGTCGGCTACTCTTGGCAGCCTCGAAATTAGTTCCTCTGGAAAAACCTGATCGGCCTTGTTGATCGCATTCGCCGCTTTGTACACCAAATACCCCGACGTGTTCAAAAAAGTGTTCCCATCTGAATCCGATACCACCAGCTCACGCAACGGCGGATTAGATTTGAGCCATGACTCGACCTCTGTCGATTCCCTCGGCTCCGCATCGATCCATTCGAAAAATTCCCGATTATCGCCAACAAATCCGGCATCCCAGCCGATAGGTAATCTCGGCAGTCTGACCAGATCTCTGTGAAGTTCATGGATATATACTACTTCGATCCCGGTCAATGCGCCGATCAATGTGAGGTACGCCGCTTCAGCC
>DASWIV010000131.1:0-4690 GCA_036397475.1 bacterium | reverse complement strand
GGACCCATACGGAAACCTTTACATGTCAGGATTCATTTACGGCGAGGTCGATTTAGACCCGGGACCGGAATGGCAGATTGTGGACCCTTACGACCGCGCCGCATTTATCAGGAGCTACGATTCATCCGGGAATTACAAATGGACCAGAACATGGGGAGAAGTAACTTTCGGACGTTCCGATGGAGGCTTATATGCCGGAGATAATGAAATACTAATGGCCGGTTATTTTAAGGACTTCATCGATTTCGATCCATCGGGCAACAATGATTGGAAGGTTCCCAAGGGATTAATTGACGGGTTTCTGGTTGTTTTAACCGCTGAGGGGGTGTATTGAAATGCGAAAGGTCCCCGATTCGTTAACGGGAGCTCTTCTGGCAATAATGATCCTGGCGGTATTTTCAGGATGCAGCGGCTCGAATTTCCCCAACCCGGTGCAGCCCCCGGTCAATCGACCTTTAATAACGCCATCCCACGACACCTCGAATTCACCTGTTCACCCGAACAGGATCACCTGGGGATTATGGAACATTTCGGCCAGCGATAATAATGCCCGGATCATCCCTGTCCGTACTGCGACAGCGCATTTCAATGTCCTGAGACTCCTTGAATACAACCCTTGCAGCGATTGCATCGACGTGAAGATCGTCGGCCTCGAACCGCCGGATATCGTCGACGTCAACATCACGATCCGGCATCCAATAACCGGTAATCTGAATTACACCGGATTCGATGTTCGTGGAATTTTTATAACTAATCCGGACTATACTTTTCCCGGAGCAAAATTAAGCTTGAGCCTGGGTGAGGAGAATCCGTACCTGCTGAATCCCGACGGATTCACCAACCTGTTCAATCCGGTAGATTTTTCACCGGGCTCCAATGCTCCTTCAATTCTGAAATACACTCCGGGAACCTACTCAAATTCAAACTCTATCGGAACAACACTGAACCCTTTCAGGGCTTATGCCAAAAATACTCCACGAAGAATGTTCCTTCCCGGAACGGAATGGACAGAAACTTTCAGGCTGAAGATCCCCGACCCGGATTTTTCATTCGGCTATGCTGTGGATGCTAACTGGATTCCTCCCGGAAAAATAGTCACGTATCCGGAGACTGATTTCCCGCCGGCCGCCAATTGCACGGAACCGTACGAGGTTAATGTCACAGGAACCGGACCGATCGAACCTGTCCCTGGAGTTCCTCACGAGTTGACCCTGACGATATCCGATCACCAGGACCCTGGGGCGTTGACCAATGTCATGGTTGAGATCGCTGATATTATCGACGAGCCTCCGGCGGTCAAGGAAATCAATATAATCAATGAGGACCAGGCCGAAATAAAACTTGAATACAGCCTGAAATCCGGAACGCAGCCGGGAATTTATCCGGTCCTGGTGACCGTAACGGATAATGCGAACGATCCGGACTTCGGTCCGGTTTCAGCGTACATGATCCACGCCATTACGGTAGAAACGGAAACAGATTATCCCCCTTACGCAGTAATAAATGTGGAATCCGGTGAGATAGGCGTCTGCGATGGAATTACATTTGATGGAACGGGGTCCTATGATCCTGATGGCGGAAAAATTCTGAAATATGAATGGGATTTCGGGAATGACGGGAATGTTGATGAAACAGGGCCTGTGGTCGATCGCTCCTACGACACACCGGGACAATACGAGGTCATGCTGAGAGTTATAGACGACGACCTCCAGTATGGAATATTGTCGGACCCCTTTATTGTAACCGTGGTAAACGAGTCGCCTGTGGCGATAGCATTTCCGGATAATACATTTATGATAGTGGGAGGGACGCCTGTTACATTTGATGGATCATACTCTTTCGACCCGGATTGTAATGGTCAAAGTATTGTTTCGTGGGAGTGGGACTGGGAAAATGATGGAGAGTTCAATGAATCAGGAGTCAAAATTGAGCATTCCTGGCCTGTCCCCGGAATAAAATCGGTACAGCTCCGGGTTACAGACAACGAAGGCGAAACGTCGGTACTTCAGGAACCTCTTGAGATTAATGTTCTTGAAACCGGTAATCCGCCTGTGCCTGTCGTTTCGTCAGATACCACGCACCAGAACATTTCGCAGTTGGTGTATCTTTCAGGCTCGTTATCTTACGATCCCGATGGAGGCTATATCACAAAATGGGAATGGGATCTTGACGGCGACCTGAAGTATGAAACTGAAGGGGAAAATATCAGCAACTACTGGCTCGATCCAGGTTCATATCAGGTCAGGTTGCGAGTAACCGACAGCCAGGGTGAAGTAGGTGTACTGGCACAGCCTCATGTGGTCGAGATTGTCGATCCGGTCGGATTCGGATACTCATTCGGTGGAATGTCCAACTATGATGTAGTCACTGGACTGGATTACGACCTGGCGGGTGATTTATTTATCCTTGGTTATTTTGAGGATTCCGCTGACCTTGATCCAACCGGGGGATACAATGTTTTTCACGCCGACGACCGCGCATTTTTCCTTTCAAAATTCGATCCGTACGAGAACTATCTCTGGACCTCCATTTTTGATGAGGGAATTTATAAGGCGGTAATGCACGTCTCCGATGGCGGCAATATATATTTAGGCGGAAATTATCACCTGACGGTCGATTTCGATCCGGGTCCCGGAGTGGTAGAACGGAATCCCGAGGTACATGGTATCCGATATTTGTTGTGCCTGGCACCCGGCGGCGAGTTCAACTGGGTATACACGTGGGGCTTTGAAGAAGGTACATACGAGGTGGAAGGGATCGATACAAACCAGGACGGCAACATTTTTGTCTGCGGTACACATATCAATGGCGAATTCCATATCCCCTATCTCACCTCGATATCACCGGACGGTTCGTTTATATGGGAAAAGACCTGGGGACTTGAAAATTTATCAATCAATTGCGCGGATTTAGCGATCAATAATTTCGGCAATGTAAATCTCGTGGGGGGGTACTACGGCACCGCCGATTTCGACCCCGGACCCGGAGTCACGGAACGTACAAATCCGGGCTCCGGCAAAAACATGTATCTAAGCAGGTTCGATACAGACGGCAATTTTTTCAACGTTGTTACCTGGGACAATCAGGAAGACACAAATGCGGAACATGTTGCGGTAAGCGTGAATGGCGATATCTGCATAACCGGATTTTTCCACGCATCCCTGGACCTCGATCCTGGACCTGGAGAATATGTATTCGATGTTCCCGCCTACAATGATTTTTTCGTGGTGGGCCTGGATGCTGGTATGAATTTCACATGGGGCGATGAATACGGTACCGGGTACAATGACTCGGGCCTTCTGTGCAGCTTCAGCCCATCGGGCGATATTTTTGTGGCGGGAACATTACAGGCTCAAATGACAGTTAACCTCAAAGGAAAATCCGTAGATCTGATCCCTGTTGGCGGGGACGATTTGTTTGCCATCAGGTACCTGTCGGATGGGACATTTATCGATGCGTTCAACCAGGGTGGAAATAAGGATGAGGATCTCAATGCACTGGACACCGATATGAACGGAAATTTTGTGATTGGCGGAGCTTTTAAAAATGCGTTTGATTTCGATCCCGGTCCGGGTTCATGGGTGTTATATACAATCAAAAAGAGCCGCGACGCGTTCATTGAAAAACTGACGCCGGAATTTCTCTGGTAAATTCAGTGAGAGATCTCATCCTCCAGATCCTGCATATCCTTAATGAATCCGGATACATCGATCCCTTCGAGCTGACGGGTCAGGATCCTGGCGTGGCCTTCCTCTTCCCTGATCAGGTCAAGCAGTAATTTCCTGATGTCCGGATCGGTAACTTCGGCGAGTTTATCCTCGTAATATTTTTTGGCTCTTTTCTCTATCTCGATACCGAATAACAGGATACCTTCGACAGTTAACTCCCCGGGAGCGCTCATTGGATGAAGTTTGACCTCGGATTGTTCCCTGTCTATTGAAACACGCGGGAGATTTTCGTCGGCAAGCCCGAGTTCCGTCAGTAATTCAAGGCGTTTTCGAAACAATTCGAGTTCATGTCCCTCCTCGAAGTCCGACATCATGAACAGCATTTCTTTCGCATCGGGATCGAAGATTTCTTCCGACATTCCCCGGTAAAAATGTTTCGCGTTACGCTCGAGGCTGATCGCGCCGTCAATTATCTCGAGCAGTTGCTCGGTTCGTTTTTTTGTTTCAGACATCGCATGTATCTCCGTACGTTATCGCGGTTAAGTATATGATAAAGGGAATATAAATGTTAATGCCAGCCTGATTTAATGGGGGAATAGTCAGATTCAGGAATTACCGGTGCAGGCGATAATATATTGTGAATTATTTCACAATAATTGGTTTCCGTGGTAAAATATAAGTGATGCGGCTGTGTAATGGCTGTAAATGAATATAATGATAATGAAATCTTCAAAGGGATAATGAATGAGAAAAGGCTGTCCCTGCTGGAATTACTCGTAGATACCAGGAAAAGTCAGCATTATCTCGATTCGGACATAATCCAGAATATCGCGGATCAAATGGAACTGGAACCGGTGGAGGTATACGGGGTTGCCAGTTTTTACCATTTCCTCGATCCTGAAGATCAGGCTGAAGTCACAATCTACCTGAGCCTTGGCGCTACACCGTCCATTAACGGAACCCACCTGATTGCAAGGGCGCTTGAAAATGAGCTCGGGATAAAATTCGGGGAGATTACCCGC
>DASWIV010000130.1:0-8194 GCA_036397475.1 bacterium | reverse complement strand
GAAGAAGTGGGGATGTATCAAAATTGGTGGTCTACGCCACCGATGTCATTATTGTCCTGTTATCGTCAACTCTCCTTTCAATCCCCGCGGAATCGGGTAATTTATGGGCGTTCAGTTTTATAGCGCTGGTTCCGCTGTTATTAAGGATGCGGGATCGCTCGTACTGGGCGATCTTCCTCATGGCGTTCTTCACATTTTTCCTTTACTTTTTGCTGGCGCTTGAATGGATCGATTCATACGGGATTCACTGGCGGTTTACCATGGTGTTTATGAAGGCGTTTTTATATTCACCCGCCTTTGTGATCTCGTTCTGGCTTAAGCGGAAATATAATTCGCATTTTTACGCCACAATTCTTCCGGCTTTAATCACATTAATAGAATATAAACAGACACTGGGTTTTTTTGCTTTTCCGTGGATGCTGCTTTGCCATACGCAGCACGCGAATCTGCCACTGATACAGATCTGCTCGATTACGGGAAGTTTCGGAATTTCATTCCTTATCATATATATTAACTCGTCAATGGGTGAAATTATCACCGGACGCCACAAGCCTGAAATTTTCAAGTTGGCTATCGGACCGGCATTATTGGTAATTTTTGCAGGATTGTACGGGGCGGTGACCTTGTCTCATCCTGTTCCTGAAGGGGATATCGATGTAATCCTTGCGCAGGGGAGTGAATCTACCCAGCGGCAATGGTCAGGCGATTATACCCAGCGGGCTTTGAATAATTACAGGCGTGTGACGGCGGATGAAATCGGGGCGGAAATTTACGGAGGCGATTCAGGGGCTGAGCCGGATGCCGAAAGGCTGATAATATGGCCGGAAACATCGATTCCGGACGCGTTCACAAGAAGAGATATCCGCCTCCAGATAGTTGATCTGGCAAGGAGGTTGAATTCGACAATAATAACCGGCTGCATGACATATTTTCCGGGCGAATCCGAGGTATTTTCAGAGGATTCCGTCTCATCGGACGAGGTTGATTATGATAAATATAACAGCCTGGTCGCCTTCGAGCCGGATGGCACTATTGTTCCCATGTATTCAAAGGTTCACCTTGTTGCGTTCGGAGAAGTTATTCCGTTGAAGGACCTTATCACAGACTGGTTTCCGGAGTATCCGTGGGGGGATACCGATATTTCGCCTGGCACCGGGTGGTATGTAACAGACACGTCGATAGGGAAGATAGGTTCCGTTATCTGCTACGAGAGCATTTTTCCACAATTGACGAGGATTCCTGTAAAGGACGGAGCAGAAATACTGGTGGGGGCATCGAATACCAGCTGGTTTTTAAGGACAAGAGCGAGTTACCAGCATGGCTATATGGATGTATTCCGGGCGATAGAGAACAGGATCTGGTTCTGCAGGGCTGCGACCACCGGGGTATCAAGTGTGATCGATCCGCAGGGTAGGGTAATTGTGAATTCGGATTTGTTTGTGGAAGAGGCACTTACCGCGAAGGTCGGGTTGAGGAATGGCATGACATTTTACACGCGCTATGGCGACTGGCCGGTAGTGTTGTGTGGCGCTTATATAATGATAATAATGCTGGGGGTATTTCTGGTCAGGGAAGGGGAGGGCTGAATTTTCCCATAGCTGGGATAGCGAATCTCCGAATTTGCATATTGCTATCCTGAATCCTGATAATACACCTTATAACTGCTAAATCTCCATTCAGCCGGTGTGAGGACAAGGCCAGCCTTCACTGGATTATTGTGAATGTATTCAATTGCATTGAAATAATGTGTCTCATTTCTAATTCTTCTATCAAAATAATCTCTGAACCATACTGATCCATTCCTTCCATATCTGCGATTTATCTGGTTAGCGGAGTACCTTTTGATTGATTGTACTATCTTTCCAATCCTGAATCCCGGGTAAATTCCGAGAAGGCAATGGACGTGATTAGGCATGATGACCCAGGAAATCAAATCAAGTCTTGAGCCATTGAAGAATTTCAATGAATTCTCAACAATTCGGGCACATTCATTGTCATTCAAAATACAGGCACCGTAGCCTGCGTCCAGAGTTTTCTCTACCAGAATCTTCCACCTTGACTTCGACTTCTGCAAATTCGGAGATTCGCTATCCCAGGAGTATCCGGCTAGTTTCAGATGCGATTCGATTTTCAGCAATGCATTACTGATAAAGAGTCATAAAGTCTAAATGTTACCATCTGAAGTGAGTTGGAGGATTTATCATGGGGAAGATGTTTCCAGTTATAACGTTCATTCAGGTTCATGAGCTTTCATATATATAATGTATGGGAAGAGGCTAAACTGACAGGAAAATGCATTTTCGGGGAAATTTTGCCTGATCCAGTGGAAAATCAGGAGATTTGTTCACCTCTGGAGTAGATAGAACTGGTGCATTGGCATGAAAAATCCGCAGAATATTAAAAATATATCACTTTATCTATTGCCGAATACGCTATATTGTGGTATAAATATCTCGTAGTACCGTGAAACGATAATGGCAAACCGGTCGTGAGGCCGGGGCGCAAAGCCAGAGGTCTTAGAGGAAGACGGCTCAGCTGCCGATGTTCGCGATACGCCTATTTCAGGCGTTATCAGAGTCAGCGTGAGCCACTTGAGAAAAAGTGGCATTTTTTATTGCCTGGAGACTAAGAAAATTAACATAGATTACATCTAACTTAATACAAGTCCTACCATCTTACCTATTAAACTAACTTTGACGACTCGGAGGTTTCGATATGTACAAGATTTTGAGAAACAACAAGGGACAGGGTCTTACCGAGTATGCGCTCATTATCGCGCTTGTTGCCATAGTGGCGGTTGCCGCTCTGACACTGCTCGGAGGCCAGATTGATGCTATCTTTGGCCAGATTACTGGCGCGCTTGGCGGCTAGTGTTCTTCTATACGGTTTGGGAAGCGGGGGGACGTGTGTCCCCCCCGGATTCCTGCAGCTTTACATCACGCCAGCTACGGCTGGTTATTAAACGAGGTGACAATATGACAAAGATCTTTAGAAATCAGAAGGGACAGGGTTTGACAGAGTATGCTCTGATCATCGCCCTCGTCGCGATCGTAGCGGTTGCCGCCCTGACATTGCTCGGTGGACAGATCGATGCGATCTTCGGACAGATTACCGGCGCTCTTGGTGGTTAATTCCACAACCCGGTTTTCACCACTTTAACAAGACTTACCGGGGAGCTCAGAAATGGGCTCCCCTTTTTCAATTCCAGGCTCATTGCCGCCAGGTGAGAATTTCCCGGACAATATGACCCATTTGGTTAAAAATTGAAGCGATTTGGGTGAATTACCAATCCAGAAAAAAAAAATTTCATATGTTCAGGAATCTTGAATCTCATTCGATAATACTAACGAGGATTAAATCTCCCCTGAGTCAGGTTATATTACAAAGTGCCTGACCGGACAACGGTGTCCCGTATGGGGAGGAGGCGACAATGAATAATCCAAGACCAATTATAATAGCCCTGGCGTTCGGCCTGATCGCTGTAATACTGGTGTATTTCTACATCAAGGGTCTCGAAGGCAACGGCGCATCTCACGATATTGAAATGGCAAGGGTGGTTCGTGCCACTACCGATATTCCCCCGAATCAGACAATTCGAGACTCCATGATTGAGGAAGTAGAAGTCCAGGCGGACTTTGTCACTCCGGACATGGTGACCGAAATGGATGACATCCTCGGAAAGGTCAACATGGTTGCAATTTACAGCCAGCAGCCACTCATGCAGCAGATGTTCAAGGCGACCGAGCAGCTTGAAGATATTTCGAGGCTGCTTGAAGACGGTGAACGTGGCGTTACGGTAGGAGTGACTGAAGTCTCCGGGCTAGGCGGAAACCTCAGGCCGGGTGACAAGGTCGATGTAATGGTTACGATCCTTGATCACGACGAAGTTGGCGTATCGAGTACCTTCACGGTACTCAGGAACGTAATTGTCCTTGCAGTTGGTCAGAACATCGGATTCACAGCCGCTGAAAATGAAGACGGCGCGATCTCCAAGTCTGTTACCCTGAAAGTAGATCCTTTCCAGGATGAAATGCTGGCTCTCGCAAGCGAAATCGGAAGCATCAGGCTTGCGTTGAGGAATCCGGATGACCCATGGGCACCGGCAACGGACGGGACGGCGTTGACAGACTTCACGACATATACTGCGACACGAGACGATCTGCAGGAAGCAGCGGACAGGGCTCGTGAAGAGGCTCGAAGGGCTGAAGAGGAATACTGGAGACGAATCGATGCGATGGGCTCCAACTACATTCCTCCGCGAGATACGGATTTCACTGCGGTACAGGCACCCCCTCCATCTGAGCCAAAAGATACGGTTGAGTTGATCCTTGGCGGAGAGGTTATTGAGGTCGAAGTCGATTCATAAGATAAAGGTGCAGAGTCAGCCTTATTTACGGTTGTGTAATGGTTTTAAAATAAATGTATAAGAGACATAAAATGATTAGCCAAAATCCAGGACAAGGTGGACCCGGATTCATGAATTCATCAAGTCTGAAATCTCCCATAACGGGCGGGATTGTAGGTTCGATCCTGCTCATGATGCTCCTCATCGCTCCAGGAGCATTGGCAGAAGAAACGTCCTTAGGAATTCTCGATTACGAGATAATGGGCGACAGTAACCAGGTCGAATTATTCATACAGGGCAATGTCGATTATGGGTATTTCCCGTTATCGGATCCTGACAGGCTCGTTTTCGATTTTCCCGGTACGAACATGCTGCTCAATAACGGCGAGTTGATCACCCAGAGTATTGACGGAAGCCTGGTCAGCGGCATGAAACTCAGCCAGTTCGCTGTCAGCCCGTCGATAAGCAGGCTGGTATTAACCCTGACCCATCCGGCGACAGCAAATGTCACTCATAATCCGACAGAGGGACGTCTGCTGATAACCGTGATCGACAGTAACTCGGGTAATGCCCAGGATACTTTCGTGGAGACGGAAAATACCACAAATCTGCTTGCCGGGACTTCAACTCCGACACGAACGCCGGATACGAGCAAAAGCCCGGGATATTCGATCGGATCTACCCGCGATGAGGTAGTCATCAGCTTCCCGGAGCTTACTGCTGACCGGGTACAGATCAACAAGCTCAGATTCCCGGACAGGCTGCACCTGAGGCTCTTCACGGACGAGATGATGGAAGATATACGGCCCAGGTTCGATTCCCTGGAGCGGGGAACGATCTGGAATTCTGTAGCCAAGCAATGGTCCAGTTATATCGACCGCGACGGGCTGGGAATAGTCGACCTGACCATTTACCTTTACCCCGATGTCGGTTACACACAGAGCATAGGACCGGACGGAGTTCCCGAAATAACACTGTATAAACTGGCCCCAGCGGATATCGAAGAGGGAACGATCGAACAGCTGGATATCGCGGTTGAATCATATTCACCCGATTCACAGGACGATGAAATTACGCTAGAGGCTGGAGACCATGCTTCTCTGTTCACGGCTCCCGGGGAAACCAGTGCGACAGATACTTCCAGCGATACGCTGGAAATAATAGATGGCGGCAGTTTTATCAGCGACACCGATCAGGCTGCGCAGCTCATCGAAGAATATCATATGGTAATGTCCGGCGATGAAGAGTCAGGCGAGGTGCCCGACTACGTTATCGCAGGATCTCCGCAGATTTCGGCTTCATTGCCGACGACCAATCTCATTCAGAGGGACATGAATCCAATGAATGATGACGAGGTCGAAGTACTTGATCCAATGTACATGGAAGTCGGTGAAGTTCGAATTATCACGGTTGATAACATGGTGCGGGCGTCGGCGGGGAATCCCGGTGTCGCAACACTTAATGTGATCAGCGTGGATGAACTTCTCGTAACCGCGATCTCACCCGGTACTACCACGTTAATGACATGGGAAGAACGTGGTGTGAAGACAACCAGAATGGTTTATGTAAACGACGCCAACAATGCGTCGGAACGGGAAATTGCCGGACTTATCGGCGATGACAATATAAGCGTTAACATCCTGACCGCCGGCGGCACTGACGGGGTAATCCTCGAAGGACATGTACAGACTGACGAGGAAAGAAACCGGGCCCAGCAGATCGCGGAATTATTCGCGGGCGAAGGACGGGTATCTAACCTAATCGAGGTTACCGATCCGTCGCAGGTACTGGTAAAAGTGCGAGTTGTAGAAATTGATAAGCGGGCACTGGATGAGAGACTTTCGCAATTCTCAGCAGGAATCAGGACCGATAACGACGATTTCACGTTCAACATAATTACTAATCTGCTTGATCCGGCTAATCCCGGCGGGGGATTATTCGATGCAAGGACACGTCCGGGTATCGTGAACGGCGATGCTTCGGATATAGTCTTCGATCCAATAGATACAGTACTCAATGAACTGGAATCGAATCGGGAAGCGAGAATACTAAGCGAACCGAATGTTGTAGCGCTTAGCGGGCACGAAGCCCACTTCAGGGTCGGCGGCGAGGTGCCTTATTCATATGTTGGTGAGAACGGCACAATCATCGTTGAGTTCAAGGAATTCGGTATCGTTCTTGATATGACCCCGAATGTCGACAGCATGGGCAACATCAGCCTGCATATCGAGCCTACGGTACGTACGGTCGATATGGCGCTGGCGATAGCGGGTATCCCGGGTTTCAGGACCAGGGAGATGAGCACGGATGTGCAACTGCAGAACGGCCAGACACTCGTTATCGGTGGACTCATCCAGAACGAGATTACAGAGGTTATCAGTGAGGTTCCACTTCTGGCAGACATTCCTATTCTGGGCGAATTGTTCCGGAGCAGGTCGTTCACCGAAGATAAGACCGAGCTTGTCGTTTTCCTGACGCCGTATATCCTGAGGGATTATGAAGACGCTGAAGAAATTGTGGATTCCAATATAGAGTACAGCGGCGAGTATGAGAGCGATGACGATGACGATGATGATGAGGGCGAAGACGACGACGATTGATAGAGATTGTTAAAACAAAAGTATTGATATTACCATCCGGCTCCCATGAGCCGGATTTTTCTTTCGGCACATGATAAATCTCACTAAGGCTGATAAAGAATAACCACCTCCGACATTTCGATATTATTCACAGCGAACGGATTGTCCGCTCAATGAGTTCAGGATATTCGGAGCTTTGATCATAGAGGTGTTAACGTGGCACTTACCCATGGAATTACCCTTCTTATCGCTGACGACAGTGAAGAAATGCGTGAGACTCTGAAAACCCTTCTCACGTTCAATGAGAAAATTAACGTGGTCGGAGAAGCGTCCGACGGAATGGAAGCGGTCAAGAAGGTCCAGGAACTTCAACCGGACCTAGTCCTGATGGATATAAACATGGGCCAGGTCGGTGTATCTGACGGCATCTGGGCAACGCAGGAAATATCTCTGCATCACCCTAACACCGGGATCATTATCATCAGTGTCCAGGATGAGTCGGACTACATGCGCAGGGCAATGTCCGCCGGTGCCCGCGATTATCTGGTGAAGCCATTCGATTCCGATGAACTATTCAAGACGATCGAAGCTGTGGCTGAACGTGAAAAGGCCAAAAGAGATAATATGCCTGGCGCGGCTGAAGGCGGAGGGGTATCCGGTCCGCTGAACGCGTCGATGTACTCTATATTCAGCACCAAGGGTGGGGTCGGCAAAAGTTTTATCACGGCAAACCTGGCGGTGGAAACCCGTCGACGAACCGGCAAGCGTGTACTTATCGTGGACCTGGATCTCCAGTTCGGGGACATAGCGCTGTTATTGAATGTAGCGCCCAAGTCGAGTATCGCACATATCGCGGAAGCCGGCATACCTCAGCTGGACGCCGATTTTGTGGAGACACATATCTCCGATTCACAAAGTGGCGTACGAGTCCTTGCGGCGCCCCTGAAGCCCGAATACGCGGAAGTTGTAACACCGGAGGTTATCTCCCAGGTTCTCCAGGTTGTAAAGCATCAATATGATTATGTATTTATTGATACGGTGCCGTCGTTCGGACCTGAGGTGCTTTCATCGCTGGATATCTCAGACGGGATATTCCTGATCGTTGCTCCTGATTTCCTGAGCCTTAAAAATGTAACACTTGGTCTTGCGGTAATGGATACCCTTAATTACCCGCCGAACCATATTCACATGATCCTGAACAGGGTCAATGGACTCGCCGCAGCCAGGATCAAGGACATAGAAAAGGGCCTGAAGAGGAATGTAGCGGTCG
>DASWIV010000129.1:0-12540 GCA_036397475.1 bacterium | reverse complement strand
CGGAATGGACCTTCCACCGGCAAATTATGTGCTCGGCATAACGTCAGCAGCCATGCACTACCAGCCGTATGTACTCGATATGAATTTAACTGCCGAGACTATCAGTTTCGGTGAAATATCCACGGTTGATACTTTCGGCATCAGTAGTCCGCAGATGTCGATCGCTTATATTGAGGGTACAACCTTGTTGTTAATGAACGCTAATGATCTTTTGTATTACGATATTTCAGACCCGACAAATCCGGTACTGACTAATGAATACCTTGAATTCGAGATGGACCCGGAAGAACCGTGGAATACCGATCACTGGCCATACTTTTATTACATCACGAAAAACGACAATATAAATTACAGCCTGAACGTCTGGGATTTTTCCGATATCGAAAATCCGGTTCAGCATCTCGACCTTGCACATCCGGGAGGACAGATAACGGGTGTTTTCATCAAACCTGGAACCGACACCATGTTCCTGCCTGCATATCGTCCGATACTTGATGACCGGTGCTATACCTACGATATAACCGATCCGATAAATCCAGTCCAGTCCGGGCTGGACTTCATCAGTATCGACCATGAAACTCCAGCGTATGTTGAATCGGGGGGAGACGATTATCTTATTGTTGTCGATGGAACAAGCCTGAGAAGCTATGATATCAGTAATCCAAATCTCATTTCACAGGCAGATTCGATCGTGTTAAATGGTACACCTGTCTACAGGTCGATCGGACATGGCGATAAGTTGTTTCTGGAGCATGAAATTGCAGGAAATTCTATTTCGGCTTTTTCTGTTTCCAGCATCGGGGACTTCTTTATTGAATCGAATCTGAATATCGAAGAGAATGTCAATAACTGGTATGTAGAAGGTGAATATATTTACACCACTACCCAGGACAAGAAAATTCAGATAATCAACGTATCTGTCATTGACAATATCGGTGTTTCAGCCACAATCAATACTGAAGAAGGAGGACAGTACGTCGTTACATCCATCAGTCACCTGTTTCATGTGAGGAAGGGCAGAGGATTGGAAGTTTACGATATTTCCACACCCACTTCTCCGTCTCAGGTATTTGAAGAGAATTTAATCCTTAACCCACAGGATGTTGTCATTGTCGATAACTTCGCAATAATTTCTGATAGTGCAACGGATTCAGTCAACCGAATTGTGACTCTCGATATCACCGATCCGGAAAATCCAATGCTCGTGGGTGAATATCCTCTCGATCAGCCCTGTTTCGATCTTGTCTACTCTGATGGACTCCTGTTTGCAGACGAACAGACAGATATTGTCCAGATCTTCGACGCGTTGGACCCGACCAGTCTGAGCCTGGTTTCGAGTGCCGACTTCAATGCACAGGTTTTTGAATTTGGCGCATACAAGGATGTTCTCTGGGTAACGGGATTCGGGTTAAAGATCGAATCATTCGATATTTCCGATCCACCGAATCCGGTACTTTTATGGGGCGACTTCACTAACAACTTCGCGGGTGAGCCTCATTTCTACGAAGACACCATGTACATCCCGACGAGTGCGGGTATTGAAGTGTGGGATATCACTGATCCATCCCTTCCGGTAGGCATCACAACATATGTCGCGGGCGGGATTTCGAGAGATATCGATATCGCCTATGGTTACATGTATGTAGCTGCCGATAACACGTTTGAAATTGTCAGCCTGTTCGATCCCATCTCTCCGATGCTGGTTGGATCGACCACGCTTGATCCGGGTGACTTCGCACATCACGTTTACAGGGATGGACCATTCGCCTACCTTGGGCCGTACGATGACGCGAAGTTATACGCGATGAACATCGTACCCGATATGCCCGAGATTGGAACCGACGGCAAGTGGGCATACAGTTTCGCATACGGACTTGCGGCGGATAACCAGTATATTTTTGTTCCGTCCAGCCTTGGTTTGAGAATTTTCAACGCGAATTAGTGGTTCACCAGCCCGGTGGGGCTGGTGCCAGGGTAACTTCGCCCGGTGTGTATCCAGAGCAGATAACCGGACGGTCACCGGGGAATTCCCCCAGGAGCCTTGGGATGACATGATCCCCTTCACCTGCTGTTGGATCTATTTCCGCACCACAATATATGCAGTGGACTTGTTCGTGCATAGCACACTCCAATCTGTGTTAATCTTATTTTAGAACCGCCATCTCCGTTTTCTGCTGGTGTTGGCTGTTTTCTTATGCCGTCGCAATTTTGCATGCAGTCTCAAATGATCGCTCCGGGACATCACCTGGACGTTATCCTGTCGGTAATTCGTTTTGTCACCGTCAATGTGATGAACGACACGACCTGGAAAGATCTTCCCTCCAACTTTCTTCTCAGCCGCCCTGATATGTGCCGGGACTCCAGAGTCCTTGTACACCGGGTAACCGTCTTTGTTCAGGTATGTGCTACTGGATCGTCGTTTTCGTCTTCCAAACATGGTTCCCTCCTTCCGATCAGTTTTCTGAAATCAGCGATAAGCTGCTCATCCGCAATCTTGTAGATATTCTGTAATGACAGGATTTTCATAATGTGCCCGTAATCCTTTAGTTCGTAAACTTCCCAATCCAACCCGTTGGTGAGGATACCGAGTTTTGTTCGCAATCCAGACATATAAAAAGCTAATTGTTCTGTGTGATTCATGAGTTTGGTCTGAAGCTTTTTCGCCTCGACAACTATTAGAGGCTCCCCGTCTTCAGTGAATAGCACGTAATCTGCTAATCCCTCTCCGGTTTTAACTTCCCTCCCGACATTGCTTCCACCATATGTGTCCCAGCCGAGTGACATGAGTATCGGGTCGATAAATTCAGACTTCGTAGCTGGCTCATCATAGGAGTTAGGTAGCCAGTTATCGGCTGAAGGTTGTAACCGGCTCAGGACCTCGTCGAGATCACCTTCATTCATCTGGTCAATACGTCTCGGGGCAGCCATGAAATCTTCAGTGCTCAACGTTTGCAGGTTATAGCATTCAGGATATTTACTACATCCGGCAAAGTAATCACCATAAACACGACTAACGATATGCATAGGTGCACCGCAATCCTCGCAGATCTTTCCTGTTGGCATTCCATCTCTCGACACTAGAAAACCCTCGATTCGGAATCTCGAGTCAATCAATACGCTTTCTCTCATTGCAGATACGTAACGGTTAATGGCAGATAGTGTAGCGCTTAGGGCATGCAACCGGTTATCCGTTGAGAGAGATGCTGTGTTGATTTCGGACAGGAATAATTCGCTGATCGGTTCTTGCTTGCTGAATACAGCATAGGTTATGTGATCAACACCTGTTTTCTCGATTAACCAATGACGGAATTCATCCGACAAGAAATCTTTCTTTAGGGTATCTTCCGAAACTCTGAATTGCACGGCAAGTTTAGGAATATTCAAGGTGTACCAATCACGGTAGAATTGATGAAAGAGCTGATTCCGCCAGGCATTCTCCATTACTGTTTGATCCATAGTTTCAAACGCTTTCCTTAAATTCCCTCCACTTTCGGCTGTATGTACCGGTCATAAATCTCTGCACCTGCATCACGGGCTTTTTCATCATCGGATGTTATGAGCTGGGTATAAATTAACAACGGATGCATTGTATTTTTAACCGCTCCCTTCATTGAGATCGGTCCCGCCATTCGCATAATCACCAAATTACCTTTTTCATCCGGCATTGCCCTTAAGCTGGCAAACGTTTCGGCATAGAAGTTATCCACGTGAATTGTCGTTGAGTTATCCCTGTAGCCGTCTGTCATTATGTTAGAGGCTGTCAGGCCTCCCCAGGCCCATTTGATATCCGATTCCTCGAAGATTGCAGGATAGATTTTCTCACGCTCGATGGGATCGGACTCAGCGGTTTTAAATCTCGCTCTAGTCAATTTTGACTCGACAGTCTCCTTGTAGCCCTCGAGCCAATGTGCTAGGAGTTTGTCATATGCGGTGATCCGCTTGGTCTTTTTATCGCTCTGAATGTAACCGTCCTGTTCAAGTATCTGTAGTCTGTCAGCGACCGCCGTTTTACTCACGCCAGCATTTGCAGCAATGTTCCGAACGGATGTTGAAACTAATTTCGGTTCAGCCAGAAGGGTAAATATTACATGGTAACCCTGCGATCTGATTCCCTGCTTGGATTCGGGTGGTGTTATTCGTTTCTTCCCAAGAACCATGTGATAGTATGCATCACTGATCTTAAGACGGCTGTTACCTCCAAGATCGACAAAGTTAAATCCCTTTTCAGCAAGGTACTCCCCCCAATGTGGGGAAATGTACAGGCTAAAAACTATGATATTGTTCGGCTCAATTTGTCCGTCTATGAGTTGTAATAAATAGTCGATTGTCGAGTACTTTAACTGGTCGATGCGTGTACATAAAAACTCAGTCTCGCCCTCCTGGGTCTTAATATAAGTAGTTGCGTCCCATGTAATCCTGGATCTCATAAACGACCACATAACCTCGGGAGTCCTTGTGCTAAGGACAAAAGGTATCGCTTTAATGTGCTCTAAGAAGGGATCTACAAATACTGTGAGTGGTATGCCCATGTCCGGCATTTTACCATGTCCGTTATAATTGTCAAGGGACAACTTGTTTAAACGGACACCTTTTCCTGGAACTGGATTGTTCTCACCGGTAAAATCTCGAAGGCTTCCAGGTCTGAATTCCATTCAATTTCATAGATCCCCCATAGCACCTGACTTGTGGATAGAGCCTGCGTTCTCTGGGTCGAACCTGAAAGCAGGTCGCCTGCGACCGGGTTTGATCCCGAGCATGATGCAATTAATAGAAGAAAAAATAATGCTATTGAGCAGACCGGGTGTCTCGAGCGCATGGAAGACCTCCAGGGGGGATTGAGAAAATTATTATAATTTAATATAACTGACGATACAATGTTCCGTTGCGTAAATCCTCTTCATACGGTATTTTATGCGTTATCAACGGAGGCGAGACGTGACGGCCTACAATTCCGGTTTCAGGATCACTTTTATCGATCCCGATCTCTACGGGCTGATCTGCGCGTCCATGTTGACAAGCGACGGAGCGGAAGTAAATATCATTTATGAAAATTCGGATGCGGCAAATTTCAGGGCGGAATTTCCCTATGGAGGCACGTACTTTCCTGAGTATACCGACGGATTATTCGAGCTGGCTGATATCGGAAGCGTCAGCTGGAGGCGAATGTCGGAAGTCGAAATCTTCACTAAGTCGGCATGGCACGCATTTTCAACGTCGGATGGTCCCGGCGGCCTGAAACTCAAGCTTTTGGGCTTGACCGGAAACTCGGCCGTTCGCGAATGGATAAATGAGTTGTTGGCGAAGTCGAGGGATACCAATCAGGATGAATTGGGAAACGCATTACCAAGTACGGTGGCGATTGAAGAGTCAGTTTTGTCTAATCTAAGGTCTATGGGAGATAATTCTACGCTCGGGAAAATTCTGGATGTGATATCCGTATTGACGTCAGGATGTAGCGCTTCGCAGACAGGAGCTGAGAATTTCCACCACATTATTGCCGGATTAGTCAAGGGCTGGAATTTGCTTTCAAATGCGGGCGAAATCGAGGACGAACTGAAGTCCAGGCTTACCGGAGACGGTGTCAGGTGGATCGAAGGCTCGCCAGTAAATCAGGTATCCGGCGAAAAAAGTATCTGCACGTGCAGGCTTGAGGACGGAAAAGTCGTTAACTCCGAGACAGTTGTGATTCCTGAAAATGGACGGTTTGTGATTCCCGCTGAAAAAGCGCGCTCCGGAAGCCTGTACTGGAAAGTCTGGCAGTCAGTCGACGTACACGGGGAGGAGACTTCCGCAAAAATTATCGTCTCCCATGATTCCCGGCCATACATGAACGATAATTTTATAGTCGCCGGAATGAACGGAGATACGCCCATTAGAATTTCAGTACCCGTGGAAAATCGCTACATCGAAAACAGGACAGGCGAACGACAGGCATACATACCGGGAAAGATCAGGGAGAACCTGGCAAAGGCGGGACTGGAATTCGATGGAGCGCTGGATCTCGGTCCCTCCCATGCTGCAGAAAAAATCGTATTGCCCGCGAATGTCAGGGCGATAAATTCGATCACAGAGCCCCGGTGGGGTGAGACTGTCCACGGGCGGCTATCTGAGATATTTCATCTTCGCACCTCGATCCTCGAACAATTTTCCCGAACGTAGAATCTTATCAAAGGTCTCTGGACGAAAAGTTTCCGTGGTGTATACTTATACCTGAGCGCCAGATGGATGGTGTAAATTAATTATGAGAATGATACTGATATCTGCAATTTTTCCGGCGATACTGCTGATGTCCGGCGGGCAGGCGTTGTCGCAGGATACCGGACGGTCACTTGCCGATGTGATCTCGTTTCCGATCATAATGGAGCAAAGTGCGGTCGCATTCGAGACGTATTCCCAGACTGATCCACCCGACAATGTCCTGCTCAACGCGTACAAGGTCGCGTCGGGATATCTTGCCGGGATACCGTTCCATTATGAACGCAGCCGCGAAAAATGCATTATCACGTGGCAGATAGAGGAAGTCCCGGACGATCTGTCGTACGAGGGCTACGAACGTGTACAGGGAAGCCTGCAGTTCAATTTTCAATTCACCATGCCGTCAGAAATCAAAAACCAGGTCACCGGCGGCGAATCGTATGAGGTTAAAGGATCCGATGGCGATGACAGCCTGGCACTGGCAAGGGCGTACGCTATCAACGACGCGTTGTCAGAAGCCGTTAATTCATTCCTTTACAGCCATTACACGGAAAATAACGAAACGATCCCCGGAATTGTCGATGGGCGAATCGCATGGCATGAAATCACAGATGAGCGCCGCGACCCGATATCCGGCGAGTATGTCGTCGAGTTAAAAGCCTGGGTCACTGTCGACGGAGAATGACTGCAATGGCGAGTCCTGAACTGCTGGCGCTGGCTGTCGATGAGGCTGAGAACGACTGGGAAATTGAGGTTGTCGAGACAATCAGCTCAACCAACCAGGAATTGTCCCGGAGATTTTCAAACGTGGTATCAACCCCGCACATAATTTTATGGGCGGAAGAGCAGACTGATGGACGTGGGCGGTTGAACCGGACCTGGGTCAGCGAGAAGGGCAAGGATATATCGTCATCGATCTGTTTCCCCTCCCCTGTGAAAGTTCCCGAAACGCCGAAACTGTCTATCCTGGCAGGAATAAGCCTTTGCCGGATTTTAAAGGGCTCGTATGGAATCAATGCGAGGGTACGATGGCCGAACGATGTGATGGTCAATGACACCAAGGTGGCGGGAATCCTGTGCGCGTACCTGGGTAAACCGGATGCTGTTATATGCGGCACAGGGATTAATGTAAATTCCGAACCAGGGATTTACGATTTCGGAGAAGGCCGCAGTTACACGACAATCAAAGCCATCCTCGGACGGGAGATAGAGCGTGAAAGACTGTACGGGAAATGGTTAATCGAGTATGAAAAAAGCTGGGCGCTTGGAGTGAAAGAAAAGCCCGGGGAACTGAGATCCGAATTCGATAAATTCAATTATTACAACGGCATTTCGGTCGAGGTTTACTCGGGAGCAGGAGAAGAGCGTGAGAGGATCAAGGGACAGCCCGATGTAATAGGTGTGGCGGACAGCATAGATGAGTCCGGGGCATTGCTTGTGAAGGAAAGCGGCCGGATGTACAGGGTAGAGATCGACGATGTCATTGTTCCGATTGAGTAATTTTTTCCAGACACTCTCCATTTATTAACAGGTTTGCTGATTTGAAAAATAAATCCGCCTCGCGGCGGATTGCAAAATTCAATTTATTTAGTCCTTGCTCAGTGGCCTTCGGCTTCAAGGGGCTCTACAAATTCAGGTTCTATCGCGACACCCGTTTCGATCATTGTGATCGCGCCATTAATATTATCCCTGATCCACAACTCAGTTTCCGATTGCATGGATACTGTCAATGAATCGAGGGCTGCCTGGCGGGATTCATCCATGCCGTCTATATATTCGATTGTGCCGAGGCTTGTAACCGCCGCGTCGCGAATGAACATATCTTCATCGCCCAGCATTTCTATCAGGGCGTAGACCCCGTCATTCGATGATATCTTCCCGAGCGCGTAGCATACGGTCAGGGGTTCGGAATCCATTGCTCCGATCAACGTCGGTGCAAATCCGACAATACCGGTTTCACCCATGGCCCACATAGCCTGTCGAGCGAGGTTGATATCACCGCCATTCGACTCTTGCTGATAAATGGTCAGCAGGCCGTCATACAAGGTCTGATCGTCGAATTTTCCATCGCCCCAACCCATATCTTCAGGCTGGGATAGCAGGAATTTCAGGTTATCAATAGTCTGCTGATCGATCGCGTTCGCCGTCGCGGGAAAAATCAGCATAGCTGCCAGAATTGCAAGGATAATATGTACTCTCATTTCGTCACCCTTCTAAGATCTGAATTTTAGTCGGCTCTTTCCTCGAATATTGTATCAAATCCGCAGCCTATGGATACGGATAATTGCTCTCGTAATTGCTGATCCACCAACCATGATAAGTCCATTGCGACGCGATTATATCGTAGTCCGCAACGGGCCTTCCGGAAAAACTATACCACATCAGCTGTTTCGGAGTTTTACCTGAAGCGCCGGGATTGTAGGGATAATCCGCGAGATCGTCGCAGAACATCCATGGAGTGGCAGGAGGCGATGTACACCAGGTATCGTCGGCAAGACAAGTCTGGGGATCGTCTTCAATCAGGTTCCTGTTACCGTCAAGCTGGTAAATATCCCATTGACGAGCCATTCCATGTCCGAGCTCATGAGATGAAACGATCGGGTTTCCGGACCCGGATGAATTCTGCGCGAGAACTATGTAAATGTTCTGTGTTGTCGAATTGAATCCCGGACACCATGACACGCAGTATCCGGTACCAAGACTGCCGTTTGCGTAGCGGACGTAATACATGTTAATGGCATCAGGCTGCTGGACGCGACCGTAAGTCTGATGCATCGTGCTGGCTTCGCCGCCGGTAAGATCCTGGTACTCTGGATCTGTAATCCAGAAGAAATTTCCGGGGTTTTTACTTACAAAGTTAATTCCGTACTTGTTCCAGAACTCATTAGCTGCCGCGAAATCAAATGCCGCCCGCGCCCATGTCGTTGCCGCGTTGGTTCCGGATGAATCCTCAGCCCAGCACCATTGAGCGAGATAAATGTTCCTGAGCGGTGGATACCCGGTAACGTATGTCCAAGATGGTGAAGTTCCGGTTACATTTCTTGCCCGGATCCTGTATTCGATCGGATTTGATGTGCCGCCGTAACGGGCACTGGTATGAAGATAACCTGTCTGCAGGCCATCGACAGATTGAACCGGTGCCCAGCTGTAAGTGAATGTGGTGAGACTGAATTCACGCCATTCTATGTCGAACCAGTCGACACATCCCGGGATCGCGTCCCAGTTAAGCTGGACTTCCCTGTTGTTCAAACCAAAGCCAGCGTCGGTTGCCACGAATCCGGTCACATCAGGAGGAGGATTGGCGCAGGAGCTGTCAATAGTAAAGGTACAGGAGCCACAGGTCGCCGGAATCGTCGAGCATACCAGCTGGGGATTACCCGTATCCCTGGCCTGGACCTCAAATGTATGAGAGCCGTCGGCAAGTCCGGTGTATGGGAATGACATGGTCCCGAGCTGCCATGACGACCATGCTCCGGCATCAAGTCTCCACCTGTATGACAACCCTGCCGGAGGAGTATTGTCGTCAGACCCGAGCCACGTCATTGTGATATCGGACGATGGCCATACTCCGCCTGGACAGTTTGTCACGGAAACGGACGGCTTGTAATTCACAAGGAAACTCAAAGAATCTTCCGCCCACAGCTGTGGATTTCCATTGTCACGAACACGGACCTTGAATGACCTTGTACCTGACGGCAGAACTGTCCAGTTGTACTGGGTGATTCCGTTCTGCCATCCCTGCCAGACACCGTCAAGTTCGACGTTGTAGGACATTGTGAGAGGACTGTCGAGATCATCCGATGCAGTCCATGTGAACAGGTAACTTGTCGTGTTAACGTCCTGTACCGGAGGATTGTTAATACTGATAGTCGGAGCGAAGTTAACATCGAAGCCGCATGTTGTCTGGTCCGTTCCGCCCGTGATATCGCGGACGCGAACATAGAAGGTATGCGCTCCGGAACCGAGTCCGGTCAGATTTGTGGAATTGGCGGCATTCCATGCAGACCATGGGTTAGTATCGAGTTTGTATGAATATTCGAGCGGATCGAGTTCCGGATCGGTGCCGGTCCACGAGAAGGTGTAATTATCTACATTCAGATCCAGAACAGGACAGTTGTCGATCAAAACGTTTGGCTTGAAGTTAACGTTGAAATCGCACTGTGCCTGATCGACCATTGTGTCGAGGTCTTCCACTTCAACAATCAACTGGTTCGGTCCGCCAGAGGTCAATCCATTCAATGTAATGGACGTGCTGCCGTCGGGCATATTCACCCACGCGCCCCCGTTGAGCGAATATCGCACCTTGATAAAGGATATCTGTGTGAAATCGTCGGATATATCAAGATTGAAAGTAAATACTGCCGTCCTGACGTAGTTAACGCAATTGATAAATTCGACAGTAGGCGGCTGCGGTTCCGGAGGAAGCTGGACCGTAAAATCGCAGTAGTCCATACCGACCTGCCCGTCCGAGTCGCGGCATTCGACATAGACCGTGTGCGTTCCTTCAGGGATATTTTCGAAATAACCCTGGGTCAGGTCGACTTCCCATGCGGACCAGGGGCCGTCATCGAGTTTATAACGGAAATCCAGGTCTTCATTGGGAGTGACATCGTCCTCCCCTATCCATTTGAATGTTTTATTCGCTACCTTGAGATTATTTTCAGGACAGTTGTCGAAATAAACAACCGGAGGATCGTTACATACATTTCCGAAATCATAGAAGAACCGGGTATATCCCGAGAGAACCGCCTGTGTGGGATAAGCTCCACCAAGACCGTTATTGTAATCTGCCTGTTCCCTGGTCACGATGGTGATCAGGATGTCGTTATCGTACGGACAAGGTCCCTGCGGATTAACCTGGCCAAGATCCAGGAATAAGTTGGCGGAGTTGGCGGCAGCTTTCGGCTGCTCGATCCAGTCGCCGGGATAGAATACCAGCTTGTTCGACTGGTTGATAAATTCGTTGGGACTTTCAACTACGATCTGGGAGATCTCTCCCGCGACACCGCTGGTGTTGCCCATTCCCTGCCAGTCGTAGACTTCCAGGGTCAGGTAGAGATTTCCTCCGTTATCGTCCATGTTGTTCCAGTAAAGAGTGCTTCCGACGGTGGAAACATCCACGTGGAAAGCTTCCTGCATATTGGCCTTATTGGGAAAATCTCCCGGAATGGAACCTGGCGGGATAATTGTCGGTTCAGCCCAGCTCGCGACAACCACGTACTGGAATCTCACATCGGGGAATCCGCCGACCATTGGAAAATCGAGATCGTAGCGGCGCGTGTTTGTTGTTCCCGTAATAAATGAGCCACGGTTGCTTATAGATACTCCGGACTGGAAGTGATTGTATATCGATTCTGTCGTGCCAAGGCCGTTCGCGAAATACTTGTAAGGATTCAGCGAAGAATTCCAGAACACATTTTTATTTCCGAGAGCGCCTTCTGTGAAACCAAGAAGGCCAGGTGTCGTGAATTCAAGAGGATTCATCCAGCGCGTGTACCCGTCGGCATTTTTCAGGATCGGATTAATTCTTGGAGCCGAGTAATGGAGGCCCGTGTCGGAATTTGCCACAAGCGACCCGGTTCCAATGAACACTCCCAGGACGTCGAAGCCAGTAAACTGTGTGAGGCCGTCGAATGGATGCGACAGAGAAACATCGACGATAACATCTCCGGCGTTCCATAATTTTTCCATATTGACGATATTTATTCCGATGTTGTCGAGCGACCCCGCTGGTGGCTGGAGAAACATGTTAACGTCCAGAGCATACTGCACACCACGCACTGGAATTATTTCCAGCCCGGCTTCCTCAGTGATGATTACATCCCACATACCCCATACTGCCTTGTTTCCCTGGATCTCGGATGGTTCCGATGCTCCGGTAAGCTGGGAATCCTCGATTCCAGGCGTATCCTCGCCTGTGATATCCGGCGACGCCGGATCGCCTCCACCGCCGCTGCATCCGGGCAGAAGCAGGGCTAAGACTGCAATGAAAGATATGGTCGATGTCCATACGCTGAAAGCATTAGGATTGGCAGATTTGTTAGCTGGCATGGGTCCCTCCGGGAAAATTCACTATCCGGTCTGGATTCGGTTCTCTTAAATGTTCAAAGATACAACAAATTGCGACACTCATCGTTGAGTGGGATACGTAGTTTGTGGAGGTAAGGTCGATGCTCGCCGCGAATCATCAGACGAGAACCTCTATTAATCTATAACCTCTTACGACGGATGTCAATATAATATTAAGAGATATGGAAAATCTTTTTCCTGGGGTTAAAGTTATATTAAGCGATTATTTATGCGCTTAAGCGAATATGAAGACAAAATCCCGGTACGCCGCGGCGG
>DASWIV010000128.1:0-14110 GCA_036397475.1 bacterium | reverse complement strand
ACATCTAATATTCCTCTTTTTTAAAACTCTTGCTAAATTTGGCACAAAGATCTCATCTCAGATAACCGCCGGCCTATCCCGACGTGTTTACCCACCCAATCAATTCCAGGTTGTTAATTTGGAGCTGGTCCGCCGTCCTTCAAGGTGACCAGCTGTTATTTGATGGTTTGCAGGTCTCGTGATTCGAGGATTGCACCCGAATGTATCATTTTTAAGACGCATTGACAACAGTTCAGGTTGCATCTGGACAATTATTCCCGCAAATCGACTTTAAATTCCCATAATATTCATTTAAGACTAATTATTTTCCCATTTGCGGCGACAATTCGTCCGCCCCAATCTCCGCGTACAGCCTGCCTAACATCTCTGTCAGTTCCTCATCCTCTTCCACCAAAGCGTATGTTTTCTCCAGTAATTCTATCGCTCCTTCAGTATCGCCGGCCTTTGATTTGTTTACCGCGTACTCCATTAATGCGTCTAAATTCTCCCCGTCCCTCTCGATTGCGAGCTCCCAGTACTTCCCCGCTTCTCCCGGATCCGACTCCTTCACCAGTTCCGCCAGCAGCGTAAGGCCGTCCGAATCCAGCACACCCACATCCTCTTTAAGCACCCCGACCGCTTCATCAATCTTTCCTATTTCTTCATACACCGACGCCAGTTCATACCGCAGCTTCGGCTCTATCTCCTCATCGTCGAAAATGCCTTCCCGGTCATATTCCCCGGTATTTTCAAGCGACGTCCTGTACGATTTGACAGCTTCCTCGTACATCTCAAGCTCTGCCTGCGACCTTCCCAGCAGCATGAACAGCATGGGATCGTCGGAGCCCTGCTTTTCGAGCTGATTCAGAATTTCATACGCCTTTTCCGGTTCTTCCATTTCCAGGTAAACATGCGCCAGCAGGAACAGGAGCGAAATATCAGGCGACTCCTTCAGCCTCGACACAAGCTCCGGTTCGAGCTCAGAAAACCCCTCCGCGTCCGGGTCGAGCCTGTAATACATCAGGTAATTCAACGATATCTCGTCGGTATCATCCGGCGCTTCTTCTTCCAGGAGCTCGGCCAGCGACAGGTAAGCGTCCGGCTCGTCCGGGGATGTCTCGATAGCGGTCTCGAATAACTGGATCGCTTCGTTCGCACGTCCGAGTTCCACCAGAGCCAGCCCCATGTTATGAAGGCAGTCGTAATAATCCGGGTGGATCTTCAGCGCCATCCTGTAACACGTCACCGCCGCCGCGAAATGCTCCCCGTCCAGGAAAATATTCCCGAGCGCGTACCACACCATGTAATTTTCCATCTGCGGGACGATCTCGATCTTCCGGGCTTTTGACGACGCTCCTTTCGAGAGCCTCTCCAGCGATTCATGCGGCGGCATTATCCATCCGGTTCCATTGATCGACGCCTGGTTATCGATAAAATCCCTGTACGGATCGAGGAAATCCGCGAGCACCGACGCTGCCTCCGGATGGTAGCCCAGATCGTTCAGGATCCTGGAACACTCAAGCCTCAGATTCCCGTCCTGCGGATCGACCGCCAGAGCTTCCCCGAATGTCCTCAGCGCGTCTTCCCATTTTTCGCACTTCGCGAGCGCCAGGGCTTTCAGTTTTTTCGACGCGAGCGGGGTATTTTCATTGTCTTCAATTTCCGACAGGTATTTCAGGGCGAGTTCCGGACGGTTAGTGATAAGCGACGCTTCCCCCAGGAGGGTTTTCACCGACATGTCTCCGGGCTTTATCAGGTCCGCGCGTTTTAACGCGAGGTATCCCTGAAGCACCTGCTCGGTACTGAGATAAATTTCGCCAAGGAGCCGCCACGCTTCGAAGAAGTGCGAGTATTCGTCGATCGCCCTGCGAAGGTTCCCGATCACGCTGTCGGTCGCGAGCATGGTTCTACGCATCGCGACATCTTCCTGGATGATGCTGACCGCTTCGTTGTAATACTCTCTGGCTTTGGCGGGAATTTCCGCGGTGCCGGTATCGTCAGGCATGGCAACTCCTGTGATTCCCCTACAAGGGGGAGTGGAATAATACATACGGTAGCATATGTCGGCAAGGAAAATTACGGGTTATGAAAAGAAAAGTGCATAATCACGGCCGGTCAATTTTCTGCTGGGATAAGGCTCCAGGTGAAGATCGTCGGAACCGCGAAACTCCTAAACGCCGGAGCGCGGGATTCCTATCACGCATTCCCTAAACGCTGGAGCGCGTCCGCCGCGGCGTACTATCACGCATTCCTCGGGTGCAGGTTATAAAACTTGCCCATGAGTTTTGCAGCCTATTCAGTGGTGGTAGAATTGGATCATGCCAACCCCGGGTGCCGCCTATCCGCCTTGGCGGATGGGCGGTACCCGGCTGCGTGCAGGTAGGGCACCCGGCATAGAAGTATGAATCCGCAACCAGCTTTAAATGTGGTAGGCACCCATGGACTTCTGATTGAAATCCCGGCATTGTGAATGCCGGGCTACACATTTATGTCTGTTTTTCGGGAACTGTCCAGACCGAGCCCTTGTTGTTACGCCTTAGCTCGCTGGGAAGAGGGGTCGCGTGGCGGATATTCTCCATCCGGTCCACAAATGCCTTGAAGAACGGCATCTGCCTCTGGAAATCCTTCATAACCGCAGCGTACGATGCCTGGTTCAGGGGATGGAATCCCTCGGACGCTTCCGCCGCGACTTCAAATCCAAGGTCTGCGATAAGCCTCTCTTCATCCACAATCATGCAGATCGCATTCGCGGTCGCAGTCACGGACACAAAATCGCACAGGTCGCCCGCGTTCTCGGGATTATGGTGATGCGCTATCGCCGCTACCAGGTTCGGGGGAAATCCCCACCGCGATGTGAGCTCCCTGCCGACCTCGGTGTGGTCCACCTGGTAAAGCTCACGCTCTGCCTGGAGGAAGGTGAGATTTTTCTTTTCCATCAGGTCGATGACCTTCAGGTATTCCTTCACGAAATACTGGAACATCACAACCTTACCCATGTCGTGCAGAAGCCCGGCAAGCGAATGGGTCTCGGCGTCGGGAAGTCCATCGGCGATCGCGATAGCTCTTGCGGCAGTGCTTGTGGCGAACGAATGCCGCCAGAACGCTTTCATGTCGAATTCGGAAATGGCGGAGATGTTGAAGATGCTGACGCTCATCACGAGGTTTCGGACAGTAGAGAAGCCGAGGAGGGGAATAGCGCGGGATAAGGTATCAACTTTTCCGGGGAGACCGTAGAAGGCCGAGTTTACAAGCTTGAGAACCTTGGCGGCGATTGCCTGGTCGTGCGCGATGACGTCTTCAAGGTCCGCTGCCGACGTGTTAGGGTTGTTCACGACCTCGCTGACCTTGAACACCACGTCGGGTAGAGTCGGGATTTCCTTGATCTTGTCTATGACATGATCGAGTCTTAAGGTTGTATACGCCACTTCAGGAATTACTCCACTTGATACACATTATAATATCCATCGCACACGTCCATTTGTGGAAGGAAAACCTATATAATAATCTCCATTCTGAAACCAATACATTATTAATAGAGTCTGGTGTAAGTGAATATGGAACCTCTTTACAAATGGACTGATTCATCGGAAAGCCTGAAATGGCTGCTGCTGGTTACCGGAATTTTGATGCTTGTGATGCCGTTCGCGGTGAATATGGAGGGTGAGCCGGTCGCCGCCGTGTGGATTTTCCGGGTAACGATGCTTTTCAGCGCGGCGCTGCTTTTCTTTTTCCTCCCTGAAGTCAGGGGGAAAGCGTGGGAGGATCACCTGGAGGTGAAGTACGGATTTACGGGGTTAGTAGGTTTTAAACTGGATTACTCAAAAATAAAGTCAATTAAAGCGGTTGAATATAATGGGCTTAAGGATTTCGGCGGATGGGGGATCAAAGGGGGCGCTGGTAAATGGAAAGGATGGACAGCGTTCACAGCGTCGATAACAAATACCGCCATTGCAGTTGAGACCACCGAAAAAAACTATCTCGTCGGCTGCCAGAATCCGGAGGAAGCGGAGTCAATGCTGAGGAATATAGTGGGGTTGGGGTAGGGGTTCACACTTTATGTGTGGATTACCGCAACTGTTCTGATTATTGGTAGCCCACGTTTTAAGTGTGGGAAGGCAATCCTCGAATTGTCGAATTCCATTTAATTCAAGCATAAAATGAATTGGGAGGTGAAGTCCTTTGAATCCAGTCATTACATAGAAGTAGAGAGGTTCCCGGGGGATATTTTTTGTGTGGATTATATTTTAATTGCCTTTGTCACTTTTTTGGGTTCTCCGTTTTTAACCGGATTTCTTGATAATGGTTTAGATAGAAATTTAATACTTTTTTTGAAAAGCATTTTATACTTCTTATTTTTCACATACCACGGTTTCCATTTCCCGAACGCGGGCTTAAAGAATGCCATCTTGATTGTCTTGCCGTACACCTTGAAACCGCTACGGATGACATCGAGAGTGCCGTGCTCATCCGAATCCAGGAATTTAACCAGCGCGTCGATAATCGCGCCGTCTGTGGCGGAACCGAGTTGCGCTTCAAGTTTTTCGTAGATTTCCGGTTGAGAATTCTTTATGAAACGGATAGCTTCTTTCGGAAACAACGCAAGCTCGCGGTTGTATTCCTCGTCTTCCGGAATCTGAGTATACCCACCGTTTATGAGCAGGTAGGTCTCGATAAATTCTTCGAAGGCTTGTTCTTTGTATGATTCAATCATGATTTTAGAATACGCTGATTATGTTTGTATGACCAGCAACCTTATCCCGATGGATTAAAAGCTGATACCTAACTTTCTCATCATTTCGAAAGTATCTATTGGCTTGACTTTACAGGCGTGACAAGCCGTTGGAATTTTGATATCAGTTTTTGAATCCGGTGCATGCACTTCTTGAGTTACAACAACAACGTTCTTCACTTTCGCATAAGCAACCAGCCATCCATCGGCTCCATTGGCAAATTCAGCTTTAGCGGCGTCCGTATACTGACTTTGATTTTGCGACCATGTAATAATGTCCGCAAATGATTTGATAACATCGTCATCGTTTGTCGAAGCAAAAGCTTCGGTAAATTCATCCTTTGCCCATTTCGCAAGGTCATCCTTTCCTCTTACCAACTCATCTCTAACCCGATCTATGCTGATAATACGTCCGTTGTTTGCATTGTTGATCAGTTGCTCCCAAAATCGAGGTGCGATATCAAACGCGTAATACCGTCGATACGCCTCAACTAAAACGCTCGTATCGAGTAAATAAATCTGCCCTTCTGTCACTGTTCCCCCCCATGCTCAAGAGACGTAGAATAGCTTTCGAAGGTTTTCCCATAGAGCCCCGTTAATTTATAGGCTTCCGAGTACAGCAGTTTACCTTCTCTTGTTGCTTGCACAATCGCGGATGCGAATCGTTTTCCTATGCGAAGATTTTGCGTCTCATAAAAATCTCCTCCCGGTTTCCTTTTGGCGGCTTTTCTGCGTTCATCATTTTGATAATCCCGATAGAATTCGATAAATTCAGCCTTTTCAATTAAATCAATGTCAAGCGCTCTACGAGCAGCGACCAGAACACTCACCTTGAATTGTCTCGCGATGACCTGAAAAGGCTCGCGATTATTACTGGGTTCATGCCATAAAGCCCTGAGTTCTTGTTCAGGAACAAGGAATTCAGCAGCAACCATATTACAGGCCTTTTCGGTAGGGTCATTTGCCGGTTGCATTTCTCTCAAATCAAATGCCGCGCTGCTTCCAAATATTACGTGAGCAAGTTCGTGAGCCAAGGTGAACATCTGCGCAGCTTTACTATCCGCGCCGTTGACAAAAACAAGCGGAGCGTATTCGTCAACCAGGACAAATCCACGAAATTCTCCAGGATCGAGCTTACGAGATGTATTATTCCCGACAACACCGTTAAAGGTAATCAAAATCCCGCTATCTTCTATTGTGTTTCTAAGGTGGCTCAGAGCTATAGTCCAGGTTGGTTGTTTCGCTGCCCATCCTGCTTCCAAATCCAGGATATCTCTAATTTTCCGGGCAACTGTCGAGGACGGCTCGCTAATCCGTGCAGATTTTACAAATTGGAGTTTATCATGGCCTTCATCGATCAAATATTCCCTCATCCATGCCTGTCTGTGCTGCATTAACTGGACTGTTTCAAGGAGATTGGGACTTGGCTTTCGAACCTCCTCATCATCAAGTGTTCGAAAATGAGGGATGGACAAACGTTCTTCGGGAGGATTCTGGAGAAAGAGATATCCCAGCGGAGTGCATGTCGCTTTTGCCAGGTCTTCAAGCTGGCGGAGAGTGGGTTGAATTTCTCCGGACAGCCACTCTCGTATCTTAGAGAATTTCTTATTCTTCTCTAAATCACCCTCAGTCCGACCGGCTCGATCTATCGCCCATCGCAGTACCCCAGTTGCGACTTCAACTCTGCTCATTAACTCGCCTCCTTTCTCACATCTATTTTCCCTGTTACCGCCGCCGAAATCAAGGCGGAACGGTATTCCTGGAGTTTTTCTATCTATTGCTCTGTCTTTAATATTACTGAGTAGATTCTGGCAGTCTCACGGTCAAGAAAAGATGCGATAGCGCGTTGTTCTACAATAGATGGAAATGGAATTTGTAATTCAATGACTTTTTCTCTTGTGAAATGAGCTATGGTAGCTTTGTTACATAAGACATCAAACCAACCAGAACTTATACTGGTCCTGTTTTCGGGGATCAGGTCAGCGTTCTAACTATCCTCATGTATTTGAATTAAATCACCCAACCCCTTAAAATCAGTCCCAGGCATGGATCCTCTGGTCGAAATTAATTACCGTGGAAATCTCTGGATAATAGTTGCGTACATCGCGATGATAGCGATGGTCGCCGCTCACTGGTCCTTCTTTTCAGTCTCACCATGGTCCGGCGGCTTGAACCTGGCGAGCTACGCTCAAATTTTTCCCGAACTGATCGCGGTTATTACAGGAATTCTGCAGCTTCCCGTTGACAATTACAACAGGAGAGAATCCTCATCCATTTTCGCGCAGCATAAACTATCAGGATTCAGTATGATATTTCCGATAAATGGCCGAAAGCTTCTGGCGATACGCACGGCGGATCACCGGGGATACCTGATGGCAGCGCCGAATGTCGAAGATGCAGCGGAACATTTACAGGAGCTGCTTGGATTGAAACTACAACACAATGGCTGAACAGGACATAATAATAGCAACCGGAAAAGAGCCTATCACGATAGACATAATGGTTCGTGATTTTAAAGCGCTCGGATTAAAAAATGGCATGGTCATGATCATGCATTCGTCACTGTCTAAGATCGGATGGGTTGTCGGGGGAGCGCAGGCAGTTGTGGAAGCACTACTGAATGTGGTTGGTCCGGATGGCACAATTGTTGTTCCGACATTCACCGGAGCGAACTCTGAGCCATCCGAATGGGAACATCCGCCCGTACCGGAATCGTGGTGGCAGACGATCCGCGACAATATGCCTGGATTCGATCCGAATATTACCCCAACCAGAAAAATGGGAGCGATTGTGGAGTGCATACGTACGCTGCCCGGTGCCATCAGGACTAATCACCCGGAAGCGTCGTTCGCCGCGATTGGTCCGAAGGCAGAGGAAATTCTCAACGGGCAGCCGCAAGAGTATCCGCTGGGAGATGAGTCCCCACTACGTAAAATTTATGATCTTGGTGGTAGTGTGCTCCTCCTTGGAGTCAACCACGACCGCAATACGTCGCTGCACCTTGCGGAATACCGCGCGACGTGGCCGTCTAAAAAGGTCAAATTCCGTGGGTGTGCCATTAAAGATGAGGATAAGTCCAGGTGGATCGAATTTGAGGATTTCGAGACGATGGAGGAAGATTTCAACAAGGTTGGGGCGGCGTTCGAAAATGAGACCGATTCCGTGACCTACGGGACAATCGGTCTTGCGCCATGCAAATTTTTCCCCCAACGAGCGCTGGTCGATCACGCTATCAAATGGATGGGAAAAAACAGGGAGTGACCTGGAACGCGAGACTCCTCATACGCATTCCTAAACGCCGGAGCGCGGGATTCCCATCACGCATCCTGACCGGGAACGCGAGACTCCGGTTGCGTAACAAATGGTAGTTAGTCCTGATGTCCGGGCTTACGCCGGGGACTTCTGTGCCGACAGGATGTCGGTGCTCCCGGATATTCGCGCTCCCGGTAACACAGATGTAACATCCACGTAAAATCGTACTCCTAAACTTGAAAATGGGCGGTTAAGCAGTATAGTTCGGCATGTTATAATACGTTGTTGGAAGAAGGTCGAAGAATTATTATGTCTCCAGAAGAGGAGAGGCAAGAAGAGCACCAGCATGGAATGCTGGAAGAGCAGCTCGGTCCCCCTGGAGCCGGACTGCCCGAAATCCCCGATCCGTCGAAATGGGATGAATCCTGTGGTATCGACGAAGCTGCCGCTATAGCCGTGACACCGTACCGCGCGCTTATCTTCTGGGAACTTGCCACAATAATCTCCGCTAACCGGCACCATGACAACGAATTCGTCCTTACACGCCTGCGCCTGGATGGCGACAACACTCACCGCGAACAATCGTATCCCATCAATGCGATCGGACGTTTTCAGGACAGCGATGTCAAACCCGGGCTGGAATACCTTTACGTCATCTCAATGGCGTCAAGTGGCGAGGAAACCCCCATACTCGTGACGAATCCGATCCGGCTTCCGTTGACGCGAATCCCCGGCGGGATTCCCTATGAATTGCCGTCGTCCATCGACCTTGCGAATCCCATAATTAGAAAAGCCCTTTCGGAGGGCAGGTAATAATCCATGATTGAAGTCCTGACAATGATTCTCGCCGGCGGACGCGGGGAGCGATTGATGCCCCTGACACTCGACCGCGCCAAACCTTCGGTGCCATTCGCCGGCGCCTACAGGATAATCGATTTCTGTTTGTCCAATTTCATAAATTCAAAGTTCTATCATATAAAAGTCCTTACCCAGTTCATGAGCGATTCGCTGAACAAGCATCTTTCACGCGGCTGGAACATCCATGGTCCCGTCGGACATTTTGTCGATCCGGTCCCGGCGCAGATGCGTACGGGCGAGCGCTGGTACACGGGAACGGCGGACGCGGTTTTCCAGAATCAGAATCTGATATGGGATTTGAATCCTGAACATGTAGCGGTATTCGGTGGCGACCACATTTACAAAATGAATGTCGCCGAGATGTTCCGCTTCCACCTGCGCCGCGGCGCTAAGCTGACAGTCGCCTGCATCCCGTATCCGGTCGAGGAGGCCGCGAACCGGTTCGGCATATTAGTAGTCGACGATAAATCCCGCATTATCGCGTTTGAAGAAAAACCCGCGAATCCCACTCCCATGCCAGGCAATCCGGAGATGGCACTGGTCAGCATGGGAAATTATTTCTGGGAAACCCAGGGTCTCAGGACAGCACTATTCCGAGACAGGGAAAAAGGGGATAACTCGAACCACGATTTCGGAAAAGACATTATCCCCGACCTTGTTGAGCGAGGCGAAGAAATTTACGCCTATGATTACTCACTCAACTGGATCCCCGGCGAAGGTGAGCGCGAAAAAACTTACTGGCGCGATGTCGGTACGCTCGACAGCTACTGGGAAGCGAACATGGAAGTCCGCTCCGTTCATCCGCCAATAAATATGTACAACTATTCGTGGCCTATAAGAACCCTCATGCGGCCGTTTCCTCCCGCGAAATTCGTTTTCGCCGAAAAGGGAGGCCGCTACGGACAGGCGATCGACTCGATGATCGCATCCGGAAGCATCATCTCCGGATCGACTGTCCGCGACAGCCTTATCTCGCATAATGTATTTGTCCATTCATACTCCAAGGTTGAACACAGTATCCTGTTCGCCGACACCGACATAGGCAGGCACTGCAGGATCAGGAAAGCCATAATCGATAAAAACTGCATAATAGAGGAAGGCGTGAAGATCGGCTACGATAAAAGATTCGACAGGGCAAACTTCACCGTAACCGAAAATGGAATAGTCGTTGTGCCCAAATGGACCCACGTGAAATCCAACGGGGAAGTCACCCGCCTTCAGGGTCCCTATGTTTCTGATGAAGAGGAGGCGCCTCATGCGTCATCAATTTAACATATTATCGATCGGCAGCGAGATGGTCCCGTACTGTAAAACGGGCGGACTCGCAGACGTCCTCGGTGCGCTGCCTGTAGAACTTGCCCGCTCCGGAGCAAATGTAGTCTCAGTAGTTCCGTATTACCGTCAGGTAATGGACTGGGTCGAGAAAAATAATGTCGAACTCGAAATTCCCCCCGGAAGCCTGGAATTTTTCCTCCCCGGATATTCCGGTGGCGCGTCCATACGCAAACTCGTCGATCCATCCGGAATGACGGTACTGTTCATAGATTACCCGAGCGCATTCGACAGGGATGAGCTATACACCGAATCGGGACGCGATTATGAAGATAACAACCTTCGTTTCTCGGTATTTTCCAAGGCCGCGCTTGAAGCTGCCAAATTGTTTGATTTCAAACCCGACATTGTCCATGCTCACGACTGGCAGGCGTCGATGGCGGTTGTCTACCTGAAAACGCATTATCGCAGCGACAAATTTTTCGCTGACACAAAGTCTGTCCTGACAATCCATAATCTCGGATACCAGGGGCGTTTTCCCGCCGAGAAATTCCCGTCACTCGACCTTCCGTGGGATTATTTCACTCCCGATGGGCTTGAGTATTTCGGCCAGGTCAATTATCTCAAAGGCGGAATTCTCTACGCAGACCAGGTGACAACGGTAAGCCCGACCTACGCGAAAGAGATCCAGACCCGGGAATTCGGCGCCGGACTTGAAGGCGTTTTAAAAACACGGGCGAACAACCTTACCGGAATCCTGAACGGTGTCGATTATGAAGCCTGGAATCCCGAATCCGATAAACTGATCCCGACGAATTTTTCTGTCGACGATCTCGACGGAAAAATCGAATGCCGCAGGGTCATGCTGAAAGAAATGGGGCTCCCAGCCAATGCCGAAGGACCGGTTATCGGAATGGTTACCCGCCTCGCCGAGCAGAAAGGACTGGACATAATCGCCAGTTCAATTAAAGACATTGCCAAACTGAATTGTTCCCTCGTCATCCTCGGAACGGGCGATCCTGTTTATCATGACCTCCTGGAGAAAGCCGCGAAAAAATATCCTGAGAATGTCGCGGTGAAACTTACATTCTCGAATGAGCTCGCCCACCTGATCGAAGCCGGAAGCGATATTTTCGCAATGCCATCCAAATACGAGCCCTGCGGCCTGAACCAGATGTACAGCCTGAAATATGGCACCGTTCCGCTGGTTTCCAAAACCGGAGGGCTGAAGGACACAATAGTCAACGCGACAACAACGACTGTTAAAAATGGAAAAGCTACCGGGTTTGTTATGAATTCAATTTCACCGCGAAGTTTTGTCACCGCGCTGAAAAAAGCAGTTGAGATGTACCGAGCTAATCCCGACGACTGGACAAGCCTCATGCTTAACGGCATGAAAAAGGATTTCTCGTGGAACACGCAGGCAACAGCTTACATGTCCATGTATAAGAAATTGTCCAGTGAAGTAGAGGCTGCAACCTCTGCAAAATAGAGGCGTAAAAATGAAGTCACTGATATTACAGCTCCATGCGCACCTTCCGTACGTGCGTCATCCCGAGTGGGATAACTTCCTCGAAGAGCAGTGGCTTTTCGAGGCGGTTGTGGAAACCTACGCGCCTCTTGTACTGATGCTTGAAGAGCTCAGGCGGGAACACATCCCCGCCAGGCTTACAATGACCCTCTCGCCGACACTGCTTATGATGCTCGACGACGAACTCCTGCATTCCAGGACTGTCCGCTACATCAATACCCGGCTGCGGCTGCTCTACGATGAAGCAGTCCGCCACGAAAAGGATGACGATCCGTTCAAGCCTCTTGTGGAATTTTATACCGGCCGCCTGATTCAGATCCGTGACCTGCTGAACGGGCGTGGCGGACTCCTGCGTGCGCTTCGTGCCCTTCAGGATGCTGATATCATCGAAATTATTACCTGCGGCGCGACTCATGGATTTCTTCCCCATCTCATTCATTCTCCGGGAAGCGTCGAGCGGCAGGTGCGTGTCGGGGTTGGGGTATACGAGCGGATTCTCGGGAGAAAACCGAACGGCATATGGCTGCCGGAATGTGGATTCACCCAGGGCATCGATTCGATCCTTGCCAGTGAGGGCATCAAATTTTTCTTTGTCGAATCCCACGCGATCGAACTCGCGGCGCCGGGAGAAAAGTTACCCGCAGGCGAACCCCTCATCCCGGTAAAATGTCCGACTGGTCCGGTGGCGTTCGGACGCGACCGTGAAACATCAAAGGCGGTATGGTCGGCGGAGGAAGGATATCCGGGCGATTACAATTATCGCGACTTTTACCGCGACGTCGGCTTCGACCTTCCCGATGAAGAGATAGCACCATACCTGCCTCCCGCTGTCGCGCACACGTTTACAGGCATCAAATATTACGCTATCACCGGCGAAACCGACAAAAAAGATCCATATGATCGCGACCTCGCACTGGAGTCCGCAAAACTTCATGCCGAAGATTTTGTCAGGCGCGTACAGGGGAGATTAAGCTGGATGGAAGAGTCCGGCCTGAAAACTCCGACAGTTGTATGTCCATATGACGCGGAGCTGTTCGGACACTGGTGGTTCGAGGGAATGGACTGGCTTGGCGATGTGTTCAGGGGGCTTTCGAAAATTGGCGATATTGATTCGTTGACCCCATCCGATTACCTCAGGCGAGGCGGCGAAATCCGTAGAGGTATGCCCGCCCATTCTTCATGGGGCGATGGCGGCTACGGCGAAGTATGGGGAAGCGACCAGGCGGAATGGATTTACCCGCACATCTACGGTTTAAACCGCCATCTTAAGAGATTGAAAGCTAAATTCGGAAATCACCCGGACCCACAGGTCCACAACGCGCTTCTGCAGTACGAACGCGAACTCCTCCTGCTCGAAAGCTCCGACTGGCCGTTCATTCTTCACACCGGGACCCAGGCGGGCTACGCGAACATTCGCCTCGCGGAGCATATCACCGCCTGCCGCGAGATCCGCGATATGCTGGACACCGGGGTAATGGACCATCTCCGACTGAGCGAGTACATGTGGAAGCATCCCTGCTTCACCGAAACCGATTTTAAACAGTCGTAATGCGGCTGTCGCGCCGGCAGTTTTCTCCTATTTCAGCTCAACTTCCAATTCGTACCCCACGTCGCAGTCTCCACCTCTTTTCGAATACACCATTACCCAGATGTCCCCTTCCACATTTATCAATTTGCCCCGCGACCCGATTTAATACCTGTTGCCGAAGTTCCTAGCCTGTCCTGTAGCTGCGCCTTACCCGTCTGCGTTTCAGAAATCTCCTGAGCGGCCTTATGAAATCCTCTCCCGTGCTCAACTCGATCAATTCAATTCCCGACCGGTTCCTGGCGTGGTCCAGCACTACATCCCTTTCCGACGATACCTCCGAAAACGCTTCCCGAACCTGCCTGTCGGACGTATCAACCAGAAGCAGCTCACCGGATTCCGGGTCCTCTATCTCAACAAGCCCGACATCAGGAAGCTCCCTCTCCCACCTGTCGGAGATCCTTACAAGAATCACGTCCTGCCTGTATGAGAGAACCTTGAGTGGCGCGGCAAGATTTTCATCGGTCATGAAATCCGAAATGATAAAAACCACCCCGCGGGTTTTCGATACTTTTCCCGTATACGCAATCGCCGGCTCGATTTTTGTTTCTTTGCCTTTCGGCTCTGTGAACAGGAGCGATTCGATGATCCTGGCAAGCTGTTTTTTGCCTTTCCTCGGTGGAAACGATTTTTCGACCCTGTCCGAAAACAGGGTAATTCCGACCTTGTCGTTCCGGCTTATTCCCAGCCACGCAAGTGTCGCCGTAAATTCAGTCAGCATGTCGCGCTTCAGGCTGTTTATGGTCCCGAAATCGTGGGACGGGGAAATATCCACGAGCAGGTGAATTTTAAGCTCGCGCTCCTCGATGAACTGCTTGATGTACGGCGCGTTCATTCTCGCGGTGACATTCCAGTCGATGAGACGGATATCGTCGCCCTCGGCGTACGGGCGCACTTCGCTGAA
>DASWIV010000127.1:0-4202 GCA_036397475.1 bacterium | reverse complement strand
TTATCCTGTGTTGTCCGAATGGAAGGTCCATATCATATGAAATTGCTGCTGCATATCTCCATTGTCCTTCGCCTTGCCAGCCAGGAACTACATGGCCAGGCTGCAATGCGATATCATCAGGTCCCGTTCCTTCCCAGCAATCTGGAATCGGCGTTCCGTAAAAAGAAGCATAGCTCTTGCCATTGTCATAATCGATAAAATCAGGATCATCCTTTTCCCACCTGAATTTAATACGCCGTGGAGCATCAAATGTACCTGTTCCCAAAGTCTCTAATGGTATGTACCAGGATTTCCACTCTATCCAAAGATCCGAACAATCATGAGGAGGGAGCAGAGTACCACAGCATTCGAGGTCTTTTATGACTTCGTTATTGTTAAACACCAATCTGAAATGATAAGGCTCCGGCTGATTTGCAGAAAATGGAAAATCATTCATTGGATCGGTCACAGGCATTACATCAGGCGGTTCCCAGCAGGCGTCAACAGCGTAGCCGGCGATTACCGGACCCGGTGGTAGCGCAATGTGATATGTACGTGTCACAGTCTGTCCAACGCGGAACATATGCCTTTCTTCATCTGTGTAGAAATTGATGAAGCCATTAATGTTCGCTGTTGGAGTGCCATTGGTATATTTGCCTTCGTAATAATTAAAGATCGGCATCTCGGAAACAGACGGCCATTCCGGGCACCATCTTGGTGAATAGCCATCGGCGTTTAACAATTCAGGATCACCAAATTCCCTGTAACTAACTCTTGCGGCTTCATCGAATGGAAAAAGCACCTTTGAATTCCAATCTGCTTCCCAGGAACCGTTGAACATGATAATTCCCTTCACATCGAAACCAGTGAATTCGGGATTGTCGGGGAATGGGTGGGTAATTTTTACATTTACATTTATGGTTCCGTCGCCATTATTTTGAATGCTTGTGATTTTCAGGCAGTCCGAGCAGTATTCCTCCAGAAATTTCAAGGCGTTTAAATGGAACCGTCCCGCACGTTTCGGAACCACATCGATATTTTCATGCGTTTCATCGATGTACCACGTCCACTCTCCCCACAGCATATGTGGATCATTGATTTGATAACTCGCTTTTGATTGAAAATCCGGATTTTGATCAATCTCATTGGAAACCGGGTTGCCTGTAGCGCATCCGGCAAGCGCTAGCAGAATTATAAGTATCGCACTTGCTCTCATAACTTTTCCTCCAATAAATAGTTTACTCCCCCAATCCATTCCGTCAAGCGAATATGTGGATTTTTAAATAACGATTTCTCTAAATCAACATTCCTGCGCCTTCTAATTTTACCATTATTCACCTCATTCTCGCATGAAGCGCTGGTTATAAATATATTCGGAACACATTCCGCCATCCCGATCGACCGGACTTGTATATTTCCTCCAACATAGTATCATTACCCTGGCTGACGGTCCCCTTATCAAAACACGGAGATAAAACCATGTCATTCAAATGGCTGCTACATCGTATGTTGCCAATCCTGATCGTAATCTCTCTTATCTCATGCTCAGGCGGGGGAAATTCAGTCCAACCTTCGCCCAAGGAGCCAACAGGCGACTACACAATCGCGCGCTCGAATGAATCGCGCGATTTGGCTCCCGGTGTTCCGGACTCCCAGCTCAATGAACTGGTGACCGGCAATACAGATTTCGCCATTGACCTCTACAATGAAGTCAAAGACACATCGGACAATATCCTCTTTTCCCCGTACAGCATTTCTATAGCGCTCGCGATGACCTATGCCGGCGCCAGGAACAACACCGAATCACAAATGGCGGACGTCTTCAATTTCACCCTCGGACAGGAAGGCACCCATCCGGCATTAAATAAACTCGACCTCGAGCTCAATTCGAGAGGTGATAATGTCGATCCGAAAGACAGGTTCCAGTTGAATATAACCAATTCTATCTGGGGCGAGAACACGTGGACATTTCTCCCGTCATTTCTCGACACAATAGCGCGAAACTACGGCGCCGGCCTGCGGCTTGTAGATTTCATGAATCAACCCGAAGCATCGCGCGTCACTATTAACGACTGGGTCGAGATAATGACTAACGACAAAATCCAGGATCTCATCCAGGAGGGAATGATCACCAACCAGACCGTAATGGTTCTTGTCAACGCGATCTATTTCAACGCACAGTGGAAAAACGCGTTTATTGAAGAAAGCACAGCACCGCAACCGTTTCACACTCCTGGTGGAGATGTTACATGCCAGATGATGTCGCTATCGGAAGAATTCGGATACGCAAAAGGCAATGGCTACGAGGCTGTAGATATCCCGTACACCGGCGATGAGCTGTCGATGCTGTGTATAGTCCCCGATGCTGGCACTTTCGACGACTTTGAATCAAACCTCACGGCAGATTCACTCAATTCAATAACTTCCGGACTCCAGAATGTCGAAGGCTCCCTCAAGATGCCGAAATTCGAGTTCGAGATGAACCTGCCGTTGTCTGATGTTCTTTTTGATATGGGTATGTCGGATGCATTCTCTCCCGGAATTGCTGACTTTTCAGGAATGGATGGGACTTTGGACCTTTACATCCAGTTCGTAATTCACAAGGCGTTTATTTCAGTGGATGAAGCCGGGACAGAAGCCGCAGCCGCGACAGCGGTGGGAATCGGATTTACGTCGGCTCCAATAGAGGAGTTCAACCTGACAATCGACCGTCCGTTCATTTTCATGATACGCGACCGCGTAACCGGCTCAATTTTATTCCTGGGACGTGTTACCGATCCAACCGCATAACCCGGGTAGCATTGACAAGCTTAGTAAGCTTACTGTCCCGGGTGCCGCCGACAAACGTCCAGCAGTAAGGTGATAATCGAGTGGAATTGCAAGTTTGTCGGCGATGGTGCATGAATACTGAGATTTCGCCGACAACCCAATGTACGACTGAATTAAATTCGGATTCTTTCAACAGTCCCTGACACGCGTGCCGGTTCCCGGCGATATCTATTTTTAATACCCGATTATCACCGCTATTACAGCTAAAACTGCTGCAATACCATACAGTATCAGCACTGTATTTCTGTGACTGACACCTTTCTTATGAAGCTTGTGATGCACGTGGTCGTTGTCAGCTTCAGAAATCTTTTTCCTGGCAACAGTACGCCTGAAAATCGCCCACGACGTATCGAATATCGGCAATCCCAGAATCAAGATTGGCAGAGCGATTGTCAATGCCGTTGTAGTTTTGAATGGGCCTATAATCGAAACAGTCGCCAGTAAATACCCAAGCGTCATACTGCCGGCATCGCCAAGGAATATTTTTGCCGGATGAAAATTCCACGGGAGAAATCCGAGTGTGGTCCCCAGCAATGCAGCCGACACCAGCGCCGCCGCGTATTGTCCATGCGCCAATGAGAGTATCAAAAACGCAACCGACGCTATCGCGGTTATTCCCGACGCCAGCCCGTCAAGGCCGTCGATTAGATTGATTGCATTCATCAGTGCGGTGACCCAGAAAATTGTCAAGATAACGATAATCGGCTGCTGGAGGTAAATATATTGTGTTCCTACACCGCTCAGAAAGCCGATTTTTATTCCGAAAAGGATTCCTCCGGCGGCTATCAGAACCTGAAAAAGGAATTTTCGTCCCGGCTTCAAGCCGAACAGGTCGTCGAAAAGCCCCAGAATGAAGCTCAATGCAGCGCCAAGCGACATTCCGAGGACAGCGTAGATCTCGTCGGGCCGCAGATGTGCTGGCAGGAACGGGAAGATCACAAAAACTGCCGCGATCACGCCGGAGAACACCGCGGTTCCGCCAAGTGTCGGAACCGGCTTCAGATGCTGCTTACGTGCATCGGGCTGATCCAGAATCCCCCTTTTTGTCGCGAAACGGATGAGGACAGGAGTTAATGTCGCGCATACCGCGAGCGCAACAACTCCTGCCATAATCGACCAGTATACAGGTGAGAGCCCCATTACTTACTATTATATCAGTCTTGAAGACACGATGTTTTCATTTCAGGTTTGGAAATCCCGGGCTGGAGCTAAACGGGTAAAACGCCGCTAAAAATTTCATAAAATGATATTTTTCGTATTTAAGTCCCGCCCATGAGCATCAAAAAAGCAGTATTAATGAGCACCAGATTAAATTCAGGAATAGTAAACTATCCAGACAAAAATCGTTTGACAACCAACAGTGTCCGTGATAGGATGCTATCAAATTTGGCGTG
>DASWIV010000126.1:0-7955 GCA_036397475.1 bacterium | reverse complement strand
TCGACTCGGTCAACGATGATATCTGCGACATTATCAGAATATTCTACGATGCGATCGGCGGCGCGAAAAGATACTCAAAGCATCCTCCCTTCGTCAAGAAAATATGCTGTGGACTGAAACGCGGTCTCATACTTAAAAAGTTCAGAAAGATTTCCATCCTTCGGGAACACCTGGATAATATGACATGGGATTAAGCTTGATTTCACCTGAATTTGGGATTCCTTAAAATATTTATTACAATGCCTGGGCATTCTCTGGCGATCTATGAATGAATCAGACAAGTATCCCCCTGAAACACGGGACAAGCTCATTGAGCTGGCGCGGAGTACATTTAGTTTTAGATTTCAGTTTAAAAGTAATTGCTTCTTTATCCAATCTCTACCTTTTCCGGATTTTAACTGCTTCTCTCTTTTCATTGCATCACTTCTGGTTTCATAATTCTCAGAGTGAATAATTCTCCATGGTCCTTCATGGCGCTTAGTATGCACTGTGCCTCGATAACCCTGATCGTTGTGCTGTCTAAGCCTTCGATCAAGGTCATTAGTCTGACCGATGTATATTTTTCCTTCTGGATTCTGAATTATATAGATATGGAATGACATGTGGCTCAGTCCAGTTTAAAAAAAGTGGCTCCGCGCCTCGGACTCGAACCAAGAACCTAACGGTTAACAGCCGTTTGCTCTACCATTGAGCTAGCGCGGAGTACTTTTATTAAAAAACTTACAAAGTGTTATAACTCGAACCAAGAATCCGCCGCGGCGGATTAACAGCCGTTTGCTCTACCATTGAGCTAGCGCGGAACGCATCTTTATTATCGCACAAAAACACCCGGATTTTCTATCTCCGAGCAGCAACGGAATATACTTCACTCCCGCCAAAAAATCAAGGAGCCATCGCCTTTAATCTGCTCCCGCCTGAATCCCGCCATCCCCAAATTCGTGCAGAATCGCGATATCGAAATGATGCGGCCATACTCTCACAGGCGCTACGATTTTCAATTGATCTCTGACCTGATTAAGTATCCTGTCCGCAAAGACATACCACCGACCCATTTCGAAAAAATCATCCGGGTTGAAAATCGCGAAAAAATCCCCCTTGCCTACAGGATGAGAATTCAGATCGTGGTGCCTTAAATTGTATTCCCCGGAGACATCAATCCCCGTAAATTTTCCAACACTGGTGCGAATCCAGCTTATCGCATCTTCGATTGTCTTGCCCTGAAGATCGAAACTGCCGATGTCCGCTTCCTTTGAATCAAGTAAGTAGAGCACCAGCCTGTACATATCAAGCGCAAGCCTGACTCTGGGCTCATCGCCAGTGAAGCGTCCGGTGAGGAATCCTTCATGATGTGAAACCACTAGCGATGTATGCGACGCATCGTCCATGGGTTTTATCAGATTGTGCCCAACCGATGAGACAATCTGCGCCGCCCAGTGTATCTGATCGCGTGCGTCGCCAATCGCCGATGGATCTACATTTCCAGGATACGGCTGTGTGGATACATGTTGCTTGTATATTTTGTGGCAAGGACCCAGTACTCACGGTCGGACGCGATAAATTCGCCGCAAAACTTTTCACTTGTTCCGTTTGTATAGATATTCGCTGTATCAATGAAATTGCCGCCAGCTTCCGCGAATTTCTCGAATATTTTTTTGGATTCTTCTTTCGACGCGCCCCAGCCCCAGTCTTCGCCGAATGTCATGGCCCCAAGACATAGCTCGGAAACACGAAGTCCGGATCTGCCAAGTAATTTATACTTCATCTTTTATTTCTCCTTTAAAAATTCCTTAATTAAACAAACAGGGAGGTTAGATGTACCAGATTTTCATTCAGGATTCGACCTCATTCACATCATTGTCACGTATATTCGTGATAAGCCTCGCCTGACGCGCCCATGTGAAATAATTCCACGCCCACTGCACAAATATGATCAGCTTGTTCCCATACCCCAGTATGTACATCAGATGCACAAACAGCCACATGAACCACGCGATCAGTCCGGATAATTTGAAGATTCCGATCTCGCAGACCGCTGCGTTACGCCCGATTGTCGCCATTGTCCCTATATCTTTATATTTGAAAGGCGGGATCTTTTCTCCAGTCAAACCAGCCAGGATAGCTTTAGCGGCGTATCTGCCCCCCTGCATAGCGGGCTGCGCGACACCGGGAAGCATTTCCCCTTTTTCGTCTTTAACATGAGCCAGGTCGCCGATGACAAAAATATCCCTGTATTTGCCTACAGTCAGGTCCGGATTAACGATCACACGTCCGCCCTTATCCAGTTCGCATCCTGTAACGTCATGCAGCATTTTCCCGACAGGCGACGCAATAACTCCTGCAGCCCAGAGAATATTTCCTGCTTTGATTTTCTCTTCCCGGTTATCGACCCTGTATGTCACTAGGTTTTTCCGGATATCGGTGACCATCGAGTTGGTAATGACTGAAACTCCCAGTTTTTCGAGCAGTTTTTTCCCGGATGTTGATGACGCTTCATGCATCGGGGGAAGAATTCTGTTTAATCCTTCAAGGAGGAATATCTTCGACTCGGATGTATCTATATGGCGAAAATCGCGCCGAAATGTATCGCGGGTAATTTCAGCCAGTGTTCCGGACAGCTCAACACCGGTTGGTCCTGCCCCTATCACGACAAACGTCAACAGTTCCTTGATTTTCTCCGGATCGTCTTCCTTTTCCGCCTGTTCGAATGCCAGCATTATTCGATTTTTCATCTGTGTGGCGTCTTCGATGGTCTTCAAGCCGGGAGCGTGCTTTTCCCACTCGTCATGTCCGAAATAAGAATGAGTTGTTCCTGTAGCGATAATCAGGGAATCGTAATTAACGATCCCTTCGTCTTTCAGGAATACTCTTTTACTGTCGGGATCGAATCCGGTCGCCTCGTCAAGAATTACCCGCGTATTCAACTGTCTCGAAAATATCCCCCTTAATGGAGCCGCGATATTCGCAGGCGACAATCCACCGGTCGCTACCTGGTATAAAAGCGGCTGGAAAAGGTGGAAATTACGCTTATCGATTATGGTGACCTGCACGCGCTTGTCACGAAGCGCTTTTCCGGCATACAGTCCGCCGAATCCGCCCCCGATTATTACTACATGATGTTTGTTCTCCGCTTTGTTAATCCATGCCATATAGAGAGCAGCTTCCCATCATTTCTTCACATAAAGCCCATAATTTTCCCATTTCAGATTCATCAAATTTATCTTCGCCTATATTTTTTCTGTAACAATATTTGCCCGATACGGTTTCAAGTTCGGGCTCCGACGCCAGCCAGATCGGAGTTTCCGCTCCCTTGGCAGGGGAGATCATCGATGATGTCGAGCGGGACCAGTACGAATTCGAGGGCTGGTGCCTCCAGATTTCCGACGCTACCACCCCCGGATGAAGCGAATTCGATGTTACCCCTGTCCCTTCAAGTTTTTTCGAAAGTGAGTTCGAGAACATCCGGTTCGCCTGCTTCGTCTGCGCATACGCTGCTTCGCCATCCCATTGCCTTTTTTTGAATTCAACATCCCCCAGGTCAAGTCCATGTGCAAGCGCCGACGCGACATTTACGATCCTGGCAGGAGCCGACTCCTTCAGCAGGTCCAGGAGTTCATATGTCAGCATGAAATATCCGAGCTGATTCGTCGCCCAGGACATCTCAATTCCGTCGACACTCTCTTCCCGGTTGTTCAGCCATATCGCGGCGTTATTTACCAGCACATGTATCGCTGAATACCTGTCTTTCAAAAATGCGGTAGTTTCGCAAATGGACGCCCTGCTGGACACATCCAGGTTCGAATACCTGACGTTCTCATTTCCGGTGTCCCTGACTATCTCATCCCTCGCTGCCACCGCTTTACCGTCATGGCGGCATCCGAGTATAACTGTCGCTCCCATACGGGCAAGTTCCCGCGCGGTTTCTTTTCCGATTCCCGAATTCGCCCCGGTAACTAGACAGACCTTGCCTGTCATATCGATTTTCGAGTTTCTACTCATAATCCTTAAGCTAATTAAAATGCCATACGTGGACGATTTGCGCAATAAAAATCCCCCGATTTCCCGGGGGATGATTGTTCATATCAAATTCTATTACTGCAGGAACTCTGTAGCAAAATCGACCCTGAACGGCGCTTGCGTATAGTCGGTTCCTACATCAGTATTTTCAGGTGTAAGCCTGTAGAATAACTGGGCGGTTACGTATAGCGTGTCATCGGTATCGGGAAGCGCTGTGACAAAGCTCTCGGTCCTGGTCTCACCAGGAAGAAGGGTAGTGTCCATAAGTACCTGTGTTGCGCTCCACGGTTCCAGTGTCATGTTTCCGAACCTGTCGCCAAGTACTCTCTCATATACCCTCTTACCTTCCCATAACGTCTCACCGGCTGAACCCTTCAGGCGTACGATGAGGATCAACTGTCTCATACCATTGGATGAAGGATAGTTGTGTCCGGCATGCGACGTTACGTCGGCGTCAATGTAAAGCTCGTCGCCCTGGATATCGGTCGTGAAATCGACTTCGGCGCTTTCGAGCATGAAATCATAGTTGTGTCCGCCACCCATGGAATGGTCTGCAACATCAGGACGCCAGTCGCCACGAAGACTTGGCCGTCCCGGATAGGTCGGCATATGGCAATCCTGGCAGTTAACCGGATTGGCGGGATTATTGTAATCGCTCTGGAACCATTCATCGTACGTGTTGTACACCGGAAATCCCCATGGATTATCGTACTGATGGCATCCGCTGCAGTACGTGCTTTCCTCGTACAGGCGGTTGTATTCGATAGCATGCGATGATGTCGTTGCGAATGGCCTGGGACCCTGTTTTATATGTCCCCAGAAAATTACGTAGCCCTCGGTAGGCGTGTAATCCACTACCGTGTGGCAGTAATCGCAAAAAACGCCATCTATGTTATTCTCAAGATATAAATCAGCGTCCTTGGTGAAATCCGCTCCCGGCGCATGGCATTTCATACAGTTCACATGGATCTTTCCATCGTAAATGCCTTCTTCCATTAATCCATCGCCATGAACCTGGGTTGAAATTTCGCCTTCCTGGTCGGGAATGTTGAATATGGGAACCTCGTAATCTTCCCTTTCTTCTTCCGGCGTGTGAGCGACATTCCATCGCTGGCGCCTGAGTTCCCTTCCGGACAGGTCCTCTTCTTCGACGATCTGCTCCTCGGGGACGTACATCTCATCGCTATTCATGTACTGCTGGTAATTGTTATACATAGCCTGGAATATAGGCTCTCTCCAGGCCTGGTAGTGCACAGATCGCACCCACTGTCCATGAATTTCCATGTGGCACGAAGCGCAGAGGCTGTTCGGCTGAAATGGCGACTCGTTCGAGACCACCATGATCATTCTTTCATCAATGGCATTATCGGCTTCGACTGTTAAAGGGTCGATTCTTGTTGCGGGACGCGCAAGTAACTGGGAAACTCCTAAAATCAGGAGGGCCAGAATTCCAATGCTCATCCAGATAGTTCGATTGCGGGTTGGTTTGATCATGACTCTTTGGCTTTCCTCTGAAAGCTTAATGGGTACTGTTTTGGACATATGAGTCCGCACGGGATAAAGCTCTATATTCCCGTGCATCGGATTGGCAAACTATACAGAAGTTACAATCCCCTGTCAACGCCCGTGAACCTGAATTAGATTAAGACAGGCTTAATGTTTATCCGTTTGCATTGCAATGGCATTTCTGCCTCTTCAGGACATTTTGGCGCTGCTATCAACCAGACCGCGATCCGTGTCAAGATTGTTTCGTTTTAAGGCGCACTAAGGAAATCAATGGGAATACTTGCGCTTTATGCGCAATCGTAATGAATATTATAGCATTCTCTGTACTATAACACCATAATTTACTATAATATGCTAATTTGGCACGTCTTTTTCCTGTATTTCAGGTCTGTAGAGGTGAAGTATGCTGCGTAAAATAGCTACACTGTTTGCTATCCTGATACTCTTTTCCGCCTGCGGAAGATCTTCCAATGCCATTACCCCAAATCTCACGGATACCCAGGGTCCGTCCGACCAGGCGACGTCGGATATTCTGTCGCAGGTCGACGAATCCGGCTATGGACGTATCGGCGCTTTCGACCTTCTCTGGGACACCGATAACGGAACCATCGAAACAGTCGAGCGCGCCGCCGATGTCACAAACAGCCATTATAACGTTACCTGGTTTCTCGAGCCTTCGAACTGCTCGAACTGCATCGTAATAAATGTCGACTTCATGGACATCACCAATGGGTTCGCGAAAGTTTCGGTCGACGTAACTAACCCGACAAAAAAAACAGGCTATGAAGTCAGGGGTATCGTGCGCATTCCTGTAAATACCGACGTCACCCTTGTCAACGCGACCAGTTACACGAGCTTCACTGAAGCGGTCTCGACCAAATCCGGATACAAATCCGTCTCTCCTTTCAGACTCTTCAACTCTAATGATCTTAATCATACGTTCGGACCCGGCGAGACACACTCGGAAACTTTCCAGTTGCGGGCTCCGGCATTCAGCGGAATGCAGCAGGTAGAGCTGATCGTCTCGGCAGGATATCCTTCTCACCCGGGTGATCCGTCCTTAGTCAACAGCTTCAACCAGAAGGGTCAGTTATTAAATGGCGGCGGATCCGCGAATCTGAGATTCAATGTTCTTGATCTGCAGGATGATGTTACCGGGGTATGGGTAAACGCGGATGTTCTCGGCGCGGGAACCGTACCCATGTCGTACATTGCGGGAAGCTGGCAGGCGACATTGAATAATTTCCAGGCCTCTCCGGGAATTTACGATATCTACATCAACGCGGTATCGAATAACGACCAGGGACTTGTCACTTCGAATATTTACCGCGCAGTGGTTTTTGAGGACTTCGACCAGTTCCGGACTGATCTCCTTGCTATGGTCAATGCCGACAGGGCGTCGGAAGGTAATTCCCCACTTATTATTGACTACGCGCTTAATACTGTCGCCCAGTTCCACGCCCAGGATATGGCTGACAGAAAATATTTCTCACATACTAACCTCGACCAGTGGTCGCCGTGGGACAGGATGAAATACTACGGGGTCACTTACAATTCGGCGGGGGAGAATATCGCGGTCGGCTACGATTCCCCGACAGCGGTCGAGACAGCGTGGATGAATTCATCCGGCCACCGCGGGAATATAATGAACTCGAAATTCGGAAAGATCGGGATCGGGATCGTATCAATCCAGCCCGGGGACAAATATTATCCCGGCTATTACTGGGTGCAGGAATTTACGAACTAAAATTGCGGCTCTGATAACTTCTCCCTCTACTCTCCAGGCTGCGGCGGGCGTACCCCCTCACCCCGCCGCTCTTTTTTATTAATCCATTTTCCTCAATCGTAATACCCCAGCTCCGAAGCTAATTGCCTTATGCTGCCATACCAGGATTTGCCGACTTCACAGGTATCGTCCCTGCGACGAATTTCCATTAATCTCGGAAGGGTGTCCTTAACTGGTACTCCAATTTCTGCTAAAGCCCAGACTGCTCCCTGTAAAGTATTTTTCTTGACAGACTCCTCATCCGGTCTCACGTCGGCATAAGCCACCTCAAGAATTCTTGAAAGCTGTACTTCAGGTTCATATCCCTGCCTGTACAGGGCCAGCCTGATATGCATTTCTTTTGGTGTTTCTAATGAATATTGCAGTTGTAAAAGTAGGGTCTCTATAGCTTCATCCCGGCCTTCTTTCACCAGTCCGAGTGCATCGATCGCAATTTCGCAATCAAAGCCCAAATCATAATCTCCCTAGTGAAAGTATTCATCCCACCTGTAAGTCCTCCGATAATCTGGCCTTCTATACGTTCGCTGTACCATTTCTCGGTACTCATTTCCCTCACCTTATCGTATTTGGCTTTCATATCGGAGCGATCCCAGAGTCGTTTATTGCTTTGGTTTGCCCTTGAGTTCATCGACCGTCACACCTAACCCGG